>JBBTWM010000001.1:0-7146 GCA_038062795.1 Patescibacteria group bacterium
TCCTGATCTTGCCATAATTTCAACGCAAGTGAATTTTGGTTCATCGCAACGTCAGCAAGAGTTAATACTGTGTCTTTTGCCACATCGTGAAGCAGTACACTTTTATCGGCAAACGCCATGGGCAATAAATTTTGGTCTCGTGCGATGCGATGATTTTCACACACACCGTAAGTCATATATCCGCCTATACCATCGATCGTATCGCCTTTCTTCAAGTCAGTCTTTGCTGTAGCAACAACTTCAACCATAGGTTCTCCGATTGACGCGACGGTAGGATTTTGGAATAGTACAGCGCGGGCTATAGAGTTCGGAACTTCAAAATGGCACAGATGATACGGTGTATAAAATACATAATAGGGTCCTTCGCCCAGCTTGTAGAGGTTAAGATAATGCTTGTGTTGAGGGTCGTTTGTGGTTCCGATTACAAAAACGCCAGGGGCGGGTTCTGCACCCACGACATAATCAACGACTCCCCCTTCTACTTCAAGCGCTTCTGACGGGTACCAGGTGTGTGCTTCGCTTACATCGGCTTTGGCCACTGTTGGGCCGTGCATGCCTCGTTTGGCCACATGCATGCCGTTTGCGTTTGCCGTAACTGTTTGTTCAAACGAAATTTTGGATCCGTCAGCAAATGACGTCACCATCATAGGATTTTGCCCCCATTTTTTGGCAAATCCTTCCTGGGTGGTGGGATTTCTGTAGGCATCCTGCAGTCCCTTGATATTGCCGCATAAAACGGGGGTAACTCCCAAGCCTTTGACAAAGCTCATGAGATTCTGCGTCACGCCAGGTTGGTCTCCGTCAGCCACTGTGTAAACCACTCCGACTTTATCTGCCATGTGTTTGAGTATCGGCCCGATGGTGGCATCTAGCTCTGCACTCATGGTGACGATATGTTTGCCCGCTTTTATAGTATTCATCACTATTGATGCGCCGTAATCTATATTTCCGGTTACCTCTACGATCACGTCGATGTCGGGGTGATTGATGAGAAGAGAAGCGTCGTCGGTTATAGCATGCGTTGAATTTTGAATTGTTGCGGTCAATTCGTTGACCTCTTTGACGCGTACTGTCTCCTTGACCCCACCTACTCTATACGCATCTTCGGCATGAGCGGCCGTTCGGTTTGCGATAGCAACCAGACGCATACCCTTGGTGTATCGCAGGATCTGGTTTGCAATACCTTTTGCCATAAATCCCGCGCCAATCATACCTACTCGGATCGGTTTACCGGATTTTTCAAGCTCAGCTAGTTTTTGATCGACGATTATCATAGTTATCCCGTATAATCAGCTTGATTTTTATCTTTATCTGTAATTTCTGTGACTTCCATAGGCCATGGGATGCTAAATTGTGGATCATTGTACCGGATGATTCGCTCACTCCCGGGTGTGTAAAATGCCGACACTTGGTAGGAGACTTCTGTTGTGTCAGTTAGTGTTATGAATCCATGGGCAAATCCTTCTGATAAAAAAAGCATTTTGTAGTTAGTGTCGTTTAACTCGACTCCAAACCATTGCTTGAATGTCGGAGAGTCCTTCCGCAGGTCGATGATGACGTCATAAATGGCACCTTTGGTACACCGGATGAGTTTGGATTCTTCATATGGCGATATCTGGTAATGCATACCGCGCATTGTGCCTTTTTTGGTACTGTAGGACATATTCTTCTGAACGGGTTTACGAAAAATTCCGTGTGCTTCAAACTCCTTTTCATCCCACGTGCGTGCAAAAAACCCGCGTGAATCTGCACGTTTTTCCAATTCTATTATGTACGTACCTTTTAATGTCGTTGGTGTAAATATCATATTATTCCTTCCAGTAGAGTTGCTCATCCAATTTTTCCTCTGCTTTGAGGTGTTGGATCATTTTCAGGCGTGTGTAGTAACGGGAAGTAAATGTTTCCGACGTCATGGTTGTTTTTCTGAAGGCTTCCATAAGTTCTTTAGCTCCCGCTTCGACATCCATTTTACATCGGAAATCAGGTAACGTTTTTGTAATTTTATCGAAATTTACCCGGTAATTGCGTTTGTCGACACCTTGGGGATTGAGGGTGATTTCATCTACTCCAAATACTTTTCCTATAATTTCGGCAATCTCACGGATTTGGTAATTTGAGCGGGTATTTCCCACATTCAAAATTTGTTTATGCACTACTTTCTTAGGCATAGTTGCTGCCAGTTTCATAGCCTCGCAGACATCGAGTACGTGTACAAACGGGCGCCAGGGAGTGCCGTCACTGTCCATTTTTATGACTTTGGTTGTCCAGGCTAATCCGGCAAGGTTGTTTACCGCCAGGTCAAATCTTATTCTGGGTGATACTCCATATACGGTAGCGTTGCGCAGAATAACGGGTGAAAATGTTTCATCGGCGATAGAAAGTAGGTATTGCTCATTGAGCACTTTGGATTTAGCGTAGGGTGTCAGGGGATTTGTCGGTGATGTTTCATCGCTGACGTTATCTGACGCACCATACACGCTACAGGAAGATGAATAGACAAATCTGGGTACTCCTGCCTTTTTGGCTGCATCTGCCAGGCGTTTGGTGCCATTATGGTTGACGTCGTGTGTCAGATCGGCGTTAATCTGTCCCAGGGGGTCGTTAGACAATTCTGCCAAATGAATGATCGCGTCAAATCCGGCGACGTCTTGGGCAGTGACCGCACGTATATCCTTGCGGATACTTGCAGAAAGCTCTGTTCGCTCGCCGGTAAACCACCCTTCACTGAAAAACTCTGTATCAAGTCCGGTAACTGAGTGACCAGCTTTTGTAAGCACTTCCGTCAGGCATGAACCTATATAGCCTTCGGATCCGGTAACAAGAATTTTCATACGTTACTCCCATACTTTCCACGGTGCTTTACCCGTTTGCCATTGTTTCTCCAACATCATTTTGTCATGCAGCGTATCCATATTTTGCCAATATCCGCTGTGTTTATAGACCGACAGTTCTCCCTCTGTTGCCAGAGCCTGGAGGGGTTCCTTTTCCCACGTTGTTAGATCGTTGTCGATATATTTGAAAATCCCCGGTTCCAAAACAAAGAAGCCACCATTTATCCATGCTCCATCACCTTTTGGTTTCTCTTTAAAAGAGGTAATTTTTGCCTGTGTATCATGGAGCGTAAACGCCCCGAATCTTCCGGGAGGCTGAACCGCGGTCATAGTGGCCAGGGTATTCTGCTTTTTATGAAAGTCTATAATTTCGTTAATGTTTGCATTTGTTACTCCATCACCATAAGTAAAACAAAACGTTTCATTTCCGATATATTCCTGGACTTTTTTGAGTCTTCCGCCGGTCATACTAGTTTCCCCGGTTTCGACCAGAGTCACCCGCCACGGTTCAGAACCGTTTTTGTGTATCTCCATGGAGTGTTTTTGTAGGTCAAAGGTGATGTCGGAGCGATACAGATGATAGTTGGCAAAATATTCCTTGATGTAATGACTTTTATACCCACAGCAGATGATAAAGTCATTTATTCCATGAGCAGAGTACAGCTTCATGATATGCCAGAGCATGGGCTTCCCGCCTATTTCCACCATCGGCTTGGGGCGTATCCCCGTTTCTTCTGATAATCTGGTTCCAAATCCGCCAGCTAAAATGACTGCTTTCATAGGTATATTATTATATAATAACTATAGGCTTAAGTAAAGCTAGATAACTATAGCACGCCTAGCTGATTTTGCCATTTCCCATGTTTTGGATTTTACACCCTTTTTTTTGTACGGTGCTATCCTCACAATCAGGTTCAATATGAGTGCGCCTATCGTGGGTATGGGTTCGTGCAGAATGCTCGTACCGATGCCACGTAATTTATACCATATAGGAATATGTTTTTCTTGATCTAGCCGGATTCCGAAATATTTCCGTACCGATGCACGCCGATAGAATATAGCACGGCTCGCGATAAGCCAAAAATCATGGAGGGTTGCCGGTGTTCGGTACCACAGAAGCGCTTTATAGACGTATCTAAATGTGCCAAATCGTTTACCGACCATATACAAATAATCACAGTCGTTGTTCAGATCTTCGGGATACCGTACTTTTTGGGCGACGTCTGCTCTCATGGCAGTTGCGCATCCTAATAGGTTATGGATGGAATTGCCATGATTTGTATACATGCGAGTGTATATCCACAGCATATCCGAAGCGCGGCACGCGGCTGCTATAAATCCAGAAACTTGTACGGGGAGTTGGTGCGGCACAGCCAGAGCGACTGCAGGATCTGCAAACGCCTCAGCTATAAGCCGGATGGCATCTTCCGATGCCAGAACGAGGTCAGCATCCAACGTGATGAGGATGTCGCTTGTGTTCGCTTCGTAGATTTCATTCAGTACATGCATCTTTCCACTACGGGAGTTGTGTTCAATGATTCGCAGCGGTATAGTCGAACGTTTATTGGTTCGTGCGACAGATGCAGTGTCATCCGTACATCCGTCACAAACAAGCAGTATATTCTTTATCTGAAAATGATCTCCCCGTTGTTTATAAATAGATTTGAGTAGGTACCCGATATTTTGTTCTTCATTGTGTGCTGGAATCCCTATGGTAATGGAAAATTTCATATGTGTTTAGGCTTGAAAAATTTCAATACTTTTGTTAGCGCTTTTATCCCAGTCAAATTTTTTCGCCCACTCGATAGACTCATTGCTCATAAGTTGTCTGGTTTTCGTTTCTATAAGAAGTTTTGTAATATTCGAGGCAAATTCGTCGACATTGCCATACGGAATCAGCAGACCACTGTATGGATTGTGTACGGCATCACGTAATCCAGCTACGTTACTTGCAACAACCGGAGTACCACATGCATTCGCTTCAATAGTCGTAATCCCCCAGCCTTCAATAAGCGACGGATTTACAAAAATCCAGGTGCGTTGGTATAGACTAACTTTGACCGTCTCTGTTACTTTTCCGACAAATATCACAAATTCATCTACCCCTAGTTTTTGTGTAAGTTTTTTGAGCCGTTCACGGTCTGGCCCATCACCCGCAATCGTGATAGTAACCTGTGGCACCCATTTGCGAATTTTTTTGGCGGCCTCGATAAGTACGTATAAGCTTTTTGCTGTGGTAAGTCTGCCCAGATATAGGACAGTAGGGTGTTGGCTTTTGCGTCCCGGCTTGCACAGATCCAGATCCACACCGTTATAGATGACATGCGGATCTTTTTTGGTGAGACAGTTTTCCAGAATTGCAGATTTTGATGACGGTGAGACCGTGATGACTTCCGTATTCCGATATACGATCGGCATAACTCTCCGCTCTAACGCTTGAGCAAGCCAGGAAAATGGCGGCTTGAGGGTTTTTCTAAATACTTCCTGATGGACATGGTGGATCAGCAAATATACTTTTTCCCGTGCATACAACGGAGTAAAAAACGGCAATCCGTTTTCAGAGTCTATGATGATGTCATATTTCCCACGCAGATGCCGCATATAGTAAAGAAATGCCCAGATGTACACCGTGTAGAAACCACCACGTCGTATCACCCACACACCGGAAATCGTCTCGTACCGTCGGCTGTCTTGGTCATTACCACAGAATACGGTTACTTTGTGTCCCATGGCCACCCACCGTCTGGCCAGCTCATGAATATATACTTCGGCACCTCCCGACCATTTGTGTTTCGTATCGCGCCAATTGAAAACAAGAATGCGAAGCTTGCCGTTTTCTTCGACACTAGGCACCGGCAATTTACTGAACAGCCCAAAAAGGTCAAGGAGATTTTTGTAGACTGTTTTTAACTTATCGTAAAATAGATGCAGCACAACAATACCAGCAAGTGATATAAACGCCGACACGGCAATCACCGTAGTAAGCGTTGCGATACTGTTATGGAATAGATACATACCCAACACCTGTATAAGGCTAAAGATAAAACCAGCGATCGGGAATGCATATTGTCTTCGGATTTGACGATACGTGATGATGAATCCACTCAAAGAATAGCAAGCCATAGCAAGCGTATAGATTGGTAGATATGGGATAATAGATGCTGTATTTGGCCCCCAGAGTAACGGTACCGTAACAAATCCGAATACTCCAAATACAAGGAAGCCCAAAAAATTTATACCAATTATCAGCATCAGTAGTTTTCCAAATATACGGGATTTTTTACCAGCGCCGACATCGCGACTAATAAGCGGGACAGTGAACTGGCCAAATATACTGCTTAAGAAAAATACCATTTTTCCGGCGAGCGTAAGGAAGCTATATGATCCTGCGTTTGCTGGCGATAGATAGTGTTTTGCCAGCAGTAGATCCATACTCAAAAACGTAATACTAGACAATGATAAAAGTATGGAAGTTGCAAAAAACTTTTTCGGCATACGAAACGCAGACTGTGGGAGTGATACCTCTTTGGTTGCTCGTATTCGTCTGGCCAGAAGCCAGGCAAGACTAAAAGATATGATCATAGAAAGTGGTACGGAAGCATATACGTACCCAGTCAGTCCAAGTTGTACAAACGCATAACTAAATAACAACTTGGATAAAGCCTCGGAAACGCTGATAATTGCAAGTTGTGGGAATTTAAGATTTCCACCTAAAAATCCTCCATCAACTGCAAGGAGTGCGCCTAACATCCACACGGGGGTGAAAAGAATATACGGTATGAGTGACTGAGTATGAAAAAATGTATTCAGAGCCGGTGAGGCTAATAGCCAGAGCACAGCGATTGCAAAGGACCACTTGATTGTATTTTTACGTGTCGCGATCCAAAACTCACGCACGGGTGTCTGGTACTGTCCTAGTAAATACGCACTTGTGTGCGTCATTGTTTTGCTAAACGACCCAAATGGAACATGAGTAATATATAAGAAGCTTCCGATCAAACTTATGACACCAAAATCTACTAGATTTGCGTGCCGCCCTAAATAGGCGTTATAGAGAAAATTCATAATGTTTGACAGTAACGATGCAAACACCAACGCACCACCACCGAGTATTTGCTTTGACCGTACAAGATCAGCCAACCTTTGTAGTCGCGATGCACCAGTAGAACGGGATGCTAATCGAAGAATCTCCCGTTCTTTTAGCGATTCCTCATGTACCAAATGCAAGCCGTGAATAGTTTTTTCCCAGAAATGCGGTTTAAAAATGAGCTGGTAGACAGCAATAACTGCCCCCATGCTCATCATGAGCCAGTAA
>JBBTWM010000001.1:7246-13274 GCA_038062795.1 Patescibacteria group bacterium
TTGATCCAACGGGATCGCTGGCGGAACCAGTTTTTGGCATCGCTGTTTGCCTCTTCCAGGGTTGTGGAATCTATGATCGCAGTCTTGTAACCACTGGCAAAAAGCCTGGCGCCCAAGTCGCAGTCCTCTGTTACGTTAAACGGATCCCAGCCTTGAAGCTCGATGAGCTTAGCAGTGCGGAAATGGTTACTCGTACCGCCAAGCGGAATGGTTGTATTGATAGATTGTAAACCCGGGAGAATCACATCAAACCACAGGGAGTACTCTGCAGTAAACAGGCGGGTAAGCAGGTTATGATGCGGATTGTAATAATTCAGTTTAGCCTGAAGACACACGACGTGTTCCTTTTGTATGGAAAATGCTATGTATGCTTTTTTAAGCTGTGACGGCTCAGGTTTGTCTTCCGCGTCATAGACGACTACGTACTCGCCTTTTGCGACCGCTAAACCATAATTACTCGCCTTGGGTTTGGTTTTGGGCTCGCTATGGGGAACGATGACGATTTTGACGTATTCAGGCAGCAACATGGATTGGGCAGCATCGATAGTGTGCTTGTCATCTTGCTCCAGAAGTAACAACACTTCGAATTTATCTTTTGGCCAATCCATTTGCCCCATGGCCTCCACAAATTGAGGCAGCACGCTCGCCTCTCGGTATAGAGGGCATAAGACCGTATATACAGGAAGCGTGGAATTATTCAGCTTTGCTATCGTACTGTCCTCTACCTGTATTTCAGGCGGGAAATGCAAACTTTTGAGTACAACGTAAAGGTTAAACAAAACATCCAGAAAATATACGGAACTGAGCACCCCGATACATATGATGGCTGTTTGCATCCAGTTGGTAGCAATACCGTACGCCAAAGTTGCAAGGATAAGCATCAGAAGTGCCTGTTGCCACAGGATTATAGTAACTAGCGCTGACTGATGATGTGGTAACGATGTATGAGTGGTGAATCGTTTTCGTTTGTAGGCAAATCCACTTCCAATCATGGTAGATTCCGACTCCGGAGCAAATGTATGGATACGTGTATGAGTAAATTTAGTTTTTATGGCTCCCTTTGCTATTTCCCACGAGGTGTGAAAAAACTTAACTTTGCTTTCCCCCCCATCCCTTGGGTGAAAGTCAAAATCGACGTGACTGGGAGTAAAGCCCAGATTATACGCGGTATGAATGAGTGGCATATCGATCGCCCAGGCGGAAATAAGGTGGGTATCCAATCGTTCAAAAATCTCACGCTTAAACACCTTTAACCCCGACTGTACGTCGGTATCCAGACCAAGTAGAAGCTTGCCAATCACAAATGAATTTGCGCGTGATGCGAATTTCCGTATCCAGGTGCTGTGGTATGTTTTACGATTAGCTACAGAAAATCCAGTTTCCAGTGCCTTTTCATAAAGTTTAGGCAAAATTTCCGGCGGATATTGCAAATCCGCGTCGATCATGGCTATATGTTCATATTTAGCGGATAGATATCCCTGATAGATAGAATATCCTTTTCCGAGCTTACCTTTTTTTACATAGACGCTGATTGGATATGCTTGAGAAAGGGAGCGTATTTTCTCTCTCGTCACATCAGTCGAATGATCGTCTACAAAAATGATCTCATAAGGTATATCGGTATCCGACATAACTTTTACGATGCGTCGAGCTAATTTAGATACACTTTCCGCCTCATTAAATGTTGGAATGACAATGGATAACCCCCGGTTATTCATGATTGGCCTCCGTGGTGTGCTTCGTTATAAATTCTTGGAGATCTTCTTCTGATACCCGGTAGGAGCGGCCAAATTTTGCGGCCGTGAGTTTGCCGGAGCGTATATACCCGTAGACAGTCAGAGGATTTAGCCGCAATATCCTTGCAACATCGCGTACGGTTAATAATTGCGTTGAGGTAAGCATAACCATTGACCAATAAATACAAAATGGCCCTACCATGGGCCATATACCAAACAAGACCTGTTTTTGTGCGTGTTAGGTATTGATTATATGATATATATCACTATAATAGTAGAGATAGTATCATATTATGAAGCAAAGGGTCAATAGATATATAAGTTTATATATATATATCTATAGTTAAATATACATTTCTTTGTGCTCGCGCCTGGGCTCGAACCAGGGACCTTTGCAATGTGAATGCAACGCTCTAGCCAACTGAGCTACGCGAGCAAGCATCATTATTATATATAGCTTGCTGGAATGAGACAATAGCGAGGACTCCGGGAATTATCCGGCGGAGGTGGCAAGAGAGCGCTCGTTGGAAAGGCCAAAGGTGGTTCCGTGTTTCTTATACATGCCCCAGTAGCCCATTTTCTTTTTCCGGGTGTTAAAGGATGCCAGCCAGGCACCACTATCCTCTATTTGCTGCCGAAGGACCTTAATGAAGTTGCGGAGCTGTTCATAAAAATTGACGTGATAGACTCCGGGATTGACGACTTCCTGGGTCACAGCGTTTTGTACTTCCTTGTTCAGATTTTTGAGCGATGCCATAAGGCTCTTGAGTTCTGCGCGGATCATCTCGAGCTGTTGGCGAGTTTCCATTTCGATGACGCTTGCATTCGGCCGGTGCTGTGCCTCTACCCGCATGGGTTGCGGGGCCTCCGGTTCGGGAGCAGGTCCGCCAAATTCGATCGCCTGATTGGGCTGCAATTCTCCGGATTTGGGCATACCCCCAAGAAGCGAGGATACGATGTCGCTGCCGATTTTACTGAATTCGGCAACCGTATTGGTGCCGACGCTGGTGGGCACAGAACCCAACGCTTCGAGTACGTTGTCGTTCTTGTGGTGTGTTTGTTTTTTCTTCGTTGAACTTTGTAACATAGCGCCTGCATTATACCTGCACGGCAGCTTATTTGCAAATTTTATGCCATGAGTTTGTCCAGCGTTTTTTGCCGACGGATAAGGCTCGTCAGATAGTACCGTTGAGCCTCCATATTCTTCCGCTCTTCCTCTGTTTTGGCGCCCTGGATAATCTTGGTTACTTCCTCATCGGTTGCTACAACCTGTTCTTTCTCAGAAATAGCCTCGAGAGCAAACTCCAGGGTGAGGTTTTTGGAGGCCAATGTTTTGTATTCTGCGCGTACGGAATCCGCAGTTTTGCCGGTAGAACTCAGATATTGCTCTACGGTAAGCCCAAGCTTCTTGGTTTGATCCACCAATAAGGAAAGTTGGTGCGTGACCTCATGCTCAAGCAGAATCTCCGGAATGGTCGCATCGACCGCGGTCAACAACCGGTCAAGTACCTCATCCACCGTGGGGCCTTTGGGTTTTTCGTCCGCAGGGTTGTCCTTGCCCGGTACAAAAATCTTTTGCATTTTTTCGCTTTTGAGGTCGTTTAAAGCTTTTTTATAGTCCTTGAGTGTTATGTTCGGCCGCTGGCACGTCTTGGCAGAAATAACCCAGTCCTTGCCTTCCTGCGCCTCTTTGAGTTCTACCTGCGGCATCATGATAGGAGCGATTTTGTGTTCCTGTACTGCTTCGGTATACGCTTTTGGGACTAACCGTTTTATCGTCTCTTCATACGTTTTCGTTTTGTCGATATTTTCCTCCACCATTTGCTGCGGCGCTTTGCCTTTGCGAAACCCGGCTATTTCGGCGTTGCTCGCGGTTTCGGTGACGACCGTTTTATAGGTCCCCTGGATATCTGCCCAGTGAATGGTAATCGTAAATTCAATAGTGCCGTCCGGGGCTGTTTGGATAGTGCTTTTCATGAAAGGCAGTGTATCATAGCAATACGCCTGCTGCAAAGGGAAAAACTAATTTTTGAGTTCCAATTCTATATCCAGAATTGGTGGCACCAGGGTCGCATCCTGTAGGGCAAATGCATTCAGTATTGCGGAAAAAGAAGCGACGTCTTCGCTATAACTCCGGAAAGCGCTGGTAGTAGATATGCGTGATAAATTCGGGGGCGGCGTCGGGCTCGGTACGGCAGTCGGGGTTACCTCAACGGGTGCAACTTCTTCGGGTGGCTTGCTGCTTCTTATATAGAGAAATCCGGAAACAACAATACCAAGGACGAGAAAGGCCGCAATGATACGTATGCGTTTATTGCTATGGATATTCGGCCGGGATCCGGGAGATGCGGGTTCTACCGGGGCTGGTTGCACAGGCGGAGGTACATTCACGGGTGATTCTCCCCGGGCTTGCGCTTCTGTGAGTGTTCTGGGTGCCTGCCTGGTGGTCGTAGGTTCGTCCATATATATTTTTAATCGTATTTGAGCGCGTTTTCTAATTCCTTCAGATACGACGCTGACTCGATAAGGTCCTGCCTTGCCGCGCCGAATTGCCCCTGTAGTTGCGTAAACATCCGGTCCTGTTGCATGACATCGCCGTTAATTTTCGGAATCATCGAGCGGATGGAATTTGCCTTTTGCTGATAGAGGATATGTTTGTTAGATAACGTCAGAAGCCAGCGGTCCAATACTGCTTGTTTTTGGGGAGTCGCATCTGATCTGCTCTCGTTTATCAGTGCCTGTGCTTTGACGGCGACGTCGTCAAACCGTTTGGCGAAATAATTGAGATATCCAAGTTCAACGGCCGCAATGGTTTGGCGGTATGCGGATTGCATGGCTTCATAGTTATTGACGAATTGTTCGGACACACGCGCTGCATCATCAAGCGATGCGATGGAAGGAGCAAGTTGGATGCCCTGATCCAGGAACCCTACTTGATTGGTGAGTATGGTGCGGTAGATAGACAATTCATTGGCAGGAATACCCGGATTTTCTGTAAGCTTTTCGTTGAGGAACAGGGCATACGCCTTGCCTGCTGTTGATCTTTGTGCGATGAGCAGTTTTACTTTATCCAGCGCATCCTGCTGGCTTGCAAGAGAATTAAACTGTTTATATTGCGTTATGGCGATTTGATAATCAGCTAACCGCTGTCGATACTGATCGAACTGAAACTGGTAATCCTGATATGCCTGTATGGAGGTGGCCTGCACGCGGAGGTCAGGCCAGGTAAGTGCTGCGATAACCAGGAATACAATGGACAGGAATTTCCTCACGTAAATATGGTACCACTCAAAAATGACAGGATCAATGGGTGCCGCCTTTCGGCATCCCGCTGAGCGGGACGTGTCCTTCGTGTGCTCCCGAGAGGAGTTGAACCTCTAACCCTTACGGGATACGCTCCTAAAGCGTACGCGTATGCCAGTTCCGCCACGGGAGCAGATAACGCTCCTTTGTATTATACCCTTCGACTTCGCTCAGGGCCAAGCCCCGCGTTAGATGGTGACGGCTAGGTGATCCACGCGGTTCGGTTCAAATTTCTCGATTTTCTGAAGGAAAAATTGCACCTTCGCACTCCAGACCGGAGACGCGGCATAGATGCGCCCGATTTGTTCTACGGAACCCGCCCCTTTATCGACATAGCGGTAGCGAAGTCCCTCGGATACTTTGGTAATCCCGTCGTTCCAACTCACAAAATGAATGCCGTCAGACATCCCCGTAAACACTCCCCAACCCCATCCGTTATACGAATTTGCGGGTATATGCTTGCCGAAAGTTGACTCCACACCGGCGATGGCAGCAACGAGCTTCCAATCTAATCCTAAACGGTCAGCTTCCGAAACGAAATGGCCGGCAGAATCAGCAAGCGGAGAGTTATGCGTTTCCAAATAGATTTTGAGACGCACAACCCGCTCATCCTCGTTTTGTACGGGAAAGTTAGGGTGCGCAGAAGCATCCGACACCTGCGGGCTTGCAGCCAAAACAGGTTGAGCCGATAACGCAAATACGACAATGCCGATGAGTGTGTAGATAATGTTTTTCATAGTCTTGCCTCACGTTGGTTCCCCGACGAATTGGCCGAGAAAACAAGGTGAAATAAGAGTCGCTCCTGGCCTCTGTTGTAGGTGAGGCGCACGTGGCTAAGGTCGAGGTAAACTGAAGCTGGTTAATGGACACTCAAGGCTGTCCCTTGAGTAGCCATTAATAACCCTAAAGCAATCCCGATTAGATCGGGAAAACCTTAGGATCTAATGGAGAAGTATAGCCTATAATATCTACTTTGTCAAGTCTATGGG
>JBBTWM010000002.1:0-2346 GCA_038062795.1 Patescibacteria group bacterium
ATTGAAATGACTACTGCCGAATTTCGACCGGTTGCTGAGATCATAAATCCCCACGCTCCGAATTTCAGTGAGCTTCACTACCACGTCAGAATCGATGCAATGACCACCGAAGACAAACTCTACTGGCTCTCTGACCAAATTCTCAAAGAAGAGCATCGGCTGCTCCGGGAACCCTACAACATGTCTCAAATTCGCCCTGAGGCCAAACTCATGTTTTTAACCGGCGGCCCCAAGAGTGATGTGACGGAAGCGCGCGACTTTGACGGCAATCTTATCCATACGCGGCACCTCGACCACCCGCGCCCGATGTTTGCCGAAATCCCGGAGGCATTAAGCTCCATTTCCCATTGGTTTGACCTGATGATCCAAAGCAAAGAAAATAACACCCTTCCCCCTTCTCCCATGTCAGCACTTTCTGAAGTGTCTGATGTGGTATATAACGTATCCCACTTGATGACGCTGGATAAATTTTTCTGGGAAGAATATAACGGGTACTTAAATCGCATTGCCGGCGCATTAGGCTACAGCATGGATCAGCTTCTGACGATTGCGGTCTATAAATACAATTTCCGTCTTGGCCAGGGGAAATCACAAAAAAATATCGGTATCGAAAACGATCTCATTGCAAAAGTGCTTGCCAAAGTCGGCTCTGACGGCAAACCGGTATTCCCGGCCCCAACGGAGATGCAATTCCAAAAAACGTTCCACACCCTTGCGGAAGTGCAAACCATGCTCAACACCCGCCTGGAGCAGCTCCGTCAGGAACACGCGTGGAAAAAAAATCCGGTATGATAAAGGGGTGGTAAAAAACCCTGTATTGCTCACTCTTATCCTGCTGGGCTTGTTTGTCCGCCTCAGCCTCATCCCTAACCCAGGTTTTGAAGCGGACATATCATTTTGGAAATCATGGGGACTGGCAACCGTCGACAAGGGAGCGGTCGAAGGCATCAAAATCACGAATAATAATTATCCGACACCGTTTGTATATACCCTCGGCGCCATGGTATGGATCTATAAATTTTTTGCCGACCCCCATAACTTTCAGGAATTTTGGAAAAACACCAATCTCCTGTTTCTTACGATTAGCAAACTGTTCCCCATACTTGCGGACTTCGGCATAGCAGCGCTATTTTTATATATCGGCAACCACACGAAACGGCTCACCTTTCCGACCATTTCTTTTTCTCTGTTTGGCCTTTCGTTCTACGAACTCCTTGCCGCGATTTACCTGCTTTCTCCTGTGGCGCTCATGGATGGCGCATGGTGGGGCCAGGTGGACAGTGTCGGCGTCGGGATATTCCTGGCAGCATTTCTCCTGGTGCTCAAAAAACAACCGTTCTGGGCCGGACTCGTTTTTATGACGGCCATGATGACGAAGCTCCAAAATATGATCTATGGTCCTATTTTATTTCTGTTCGTGTGGCAAACCATTGGATTTACCGGGCTCATCCGGGCGCTTGCCGGAGCGACCATTGGATTCCTGGGTCTCAACATTGAATTTATTGCTTCCCGAAATACCGACCGGGTGATCGCTTCACTCACAGAAAACTATGACTATTTCCCCTGGATGAGCCTTATGGCATATAACCTGTGGTGGATTGTGTCGGGAGCCCGCGGCATGCTTACGTCGGACAAGATTACCGTAGTGGGCCTACTCAACGCCAAAACAGTCGGGTTAATCTTGTTTAGTGCCACGTACTTTTTCGCCGTGGTGCGGCAACTGTGGGAAAAAACAAAAACAGACCACACCGGCTACACCAAAACATTTCTCGAAAGCCTTATTTTGGTAAATGCTGCATTTTTCCTGTTTCAAACCCAATCACACGACCGGTATGCGTATCCGCTTTCGGTGTTTCTCCTGCTATGGGCTCCGTTTTTTGTCGTCGATCATCATTCCGGGCCGGTTACGTCACGGATGAAACTATGGTCTGTGTTCTACGGACTATTTACGGTATTTTACTTCTACAATCTTCATACGGCGCTTGTGGTTAATTACCCGCTCAATGGGTTACCGGGGCTCTCACTGCTCACCCAGCCGGTATTGACGCTCACCACGGCAAGTATTCTGCTCATATTGTTTGCGGTATTTGTGATTTCATTGGCCGCATATTCCAAAAGATCCCGCGTGGCACTGGGTATAGCAATAGGACTGATCGGTATGGGATTTCTGTGGCTTAATATGCCCTTGATAACACGTCAACCGGTGAATCTTACGAAATTCGTGCCGTTTATCAGTGAACAGGCCTATGGCACGCGCCAAACGAATAAAGCCGTACAGAGCTCTTTCGGCGGTGCGTACAAATGGACGCGGCTATCCGTGCAATATCTTTTCTATGACACCGGCAT
>JBBTWM010000003.1:0-4265 GCA_038062795.1 Patescibacteria group bacterium
TCGTGATTGGCTAGCACTTCTATGGTGCCGTCCGGCGTCGGCACGGAAACCGAATCGACTTGCTCGGAAAACGCTTTCCGCTGCGGCGTAATAACGTCAAGAAGAAATTGCATAGCGTTATTTCACCTCATCAATCGTGCCGACCATGTAAAACGCCTGTTCCGGCTTGCCGTCGTGTTTACCGTCCAATATTTCCTTAAAGCCTTTCACCGTTTCCTCTATCGGTACGTATTTGCCCGGGCGTGCAGTGAATGCCTCCGCCACAAACATCGGCTGGGTGAGAAACCGTTGGATTTTCCGGGCACGGGACACGGAAAGCTTGTCTTCCTCGCTCAATTCTTCCATGCCCAGAATCGCGATAATGTCCTGCAAATCCTTGTATCGCTGTAATACCCGTTGCACCCCGCGGGCAACGTTATAGTGATCAGCACCCAAAACCAGCGGGTCGAGAATACGTGAATTTGCGGTAAGCGGATCGATGGCCGGATATAATCCCTGTTCTGCAATCGAGCGCTCGAGCGAAATAGTCGCGTCCAAATGCGCAAATGTCGTAACCGGGGCCGGATCGGTGTAATCATCTGCCGGTACATAGACTGCCTGCACCGAAGTAATCGATCCTTTTTTGGTAGACGTGATGCGCTCCTGCAGCGCGCCCATTTCATCAGCAAGCGTCGGCTGATATCCGACGGCAGATGGGATACGGCCAAGCAGTGCTGACACTTCGCTTCCTGCCTGCGCAAAACGGAAAATATTATCGATAAACAGTAGGACATCCTGCCCTTCGTCGTCACGGAAATACTCTGCCATGGTCAGTCCCGTTAACGCCACGCGCAGCCGGCTTCCCGGGGGCTCGTTCATCTGACCGAATACCAGTGCGGTTTTGCCGATAACACCCGAATCTTTCATTTCCCGCCACAAATCATTCCCTTCGCGGCTTCTCTCTCCTACGCCTGCGAACACGGACACACCGCCATGTACTTCTGCGACGTTATGGATAAGTTCCTGGATCAGAACGGTTTTCCCCAGTCCTGCACCCCCGAAAAGACCCATTTTGCCCCCCTTTACGAACGGGGCGACCAGGTCAACCACTTTTATGCCGGTTTCCAGAAGTTCCCGTTTGGTACTCGTCTGAGAAAGCGGAGGTGCGTGCCGGTGAATGGGATTCCTCTTGGTGCCGGTGATCTGAGCTCCCTCGTCAATGGGTTCTCCCACGACGTTAAAAATACGCCCGAGGGTCTTTTTCCCTACGGGGACGGTAATCGGCTCTCCCAACGCAGTCACCGTCATGCCCCGGCTCAATCCGTCCGTCGGCCCCAAGGCTATCGTGCGGACCCGGTTATCTCCCAAATGTTGTTCCACTTCCAACACGAGCATTTTGGAAGTAGTAAATTCGGTAGGGACATTCAAGGCTTCATAAATTGCCGGCATATATTCGGGCGAAAACTGTACGTCGATGACCACCCCCTGAATTTGGACGATGGTGCCTTGATGCAACTTTTGTGCTGTTTGTGTTTGTGCTTTTGCCATAGACATCTCCTTTGCTGCTTTATTCAACGGCCAGTCGTGCGGTGACCATATCGGTAATCTCATACGTGATTTTTTCCTGTCGGGCTTTGTTGTATTGCAGGGTAAGGTCGTCCTGCAACGAATTGGCATTGTCCGTTGCATTATGCATCGCAATCATCCGGGCAGAATGCTCTGCGGCTTCCCCCTGCAACACGGCATCCCGGATTTGATTTTCGACGTAATGCGGCAGCAACGCGCTAAATACTTCTTCCACGTTCGGCTCAATCAAAAATTCATAGGTTCCTTCATCGTCAGATGCTGCAGCTTCCCCGGATATGGTCAGCGGCAACACCGTTTTGACATGGGGCACCTGTTTCGAAACGGAGAGAAACTCATTGGATACCAGGTCGACCGCATCAAATTCCCCGGACAGGAATTGTTCCGTAATGTACTCGACAAGCGCCGGAACGACGCGTTCCCAGGGTACAGTATCAGAAAAGTCTGCCCTCACCCCGTGACCCAATCTGGTCACGAAGTCCGCACCTTTTTTCCCGATAGACACCACCTCGTATTTGGCACCCGTCGGATATTGTTTCATAAAAAACCGGAACAGCGACGTATTTAACCCGCCGCACAATCCTTTGTTGGTAGAAAGCAGCACCACAAGCCGTTTACCGGCCGGACGCGGAGTCATCAGTAATGCGTGGTTGCGGAAATCCGTGCGGGCGGCAAGACGTGTCACCATCTCGTAAATTTTCTGTGCGTACAGTTTGCCTGCCAAAGCCGCAGCCTGTGCCTTTTTCATCTTCGCTGCAGCCACCAGCTCCATAGCCTTCGTGATCTGAGCGATATTCTTTGCACTTTTAATTCTTCGTTTGATAAGACGGATATTTGCCATACTGCTTGTTACGTAAATCCTTTTTTAAAATCTGCTATCGCGGTCTCAAGGCCTTTTTCTATCTCCGGTGAGAGGACTTTTTCTTTTGTGATAGCAGCTAATGTCTTCCGGTGCCGCGCACTCATATAACTCATAAATTGCCCTTCAAATTCGGTGATGCGGTTGACCGGAATTTCATCCAGATGTCCTTTGGATCCTGCCCACATGATGGCGACCTGGCTTGCCACAGAAGCAGGCTGGAACTGGCCTTGTTTGAGCAGTTCCATCATCCGGCTCCCGCGGGCAATCTGCTTTTTGGTAATGTCATCGACATCCGATGCAAATTGAGCAAACGCTGCCAGATCCCGAAATTGCGCCAAATCGAGACGTAAATTGCCGGAAACCTTTTTCATAGCCTTTATCTGTGCACTCCCTCCGACACGCGAAACGGATAATCCCACGTTGACTGCCGGCCGCTGTCCGCTATTGAAAAGATCACTCTCGAGGTAAATCTGCCCGTCAGTAATCGAAATGACGTTGGTCGGAATATAGGCAGACATATCACCCGCCTGCGTTTCGATGATCGGTAAGGCCGTGATGGATCCGCCGCCGCGCGCTTCGGAAAGCCGGCATGCGCGTTCCAACAATCGGCTGTGCAGATAAAATACGTCTCCCGGATATGCCTCGCGGCCGCTGGGCCTGCGCAGCGTAAGCGATATCTGCCGATATGCCCAGGCATGTTTGGATAAGTCATCATAGATGACGAGCACGTCTTTCCCTTTGTCCATGAAGTATTCGCCCAATGCACATCCGGCATACGGCGCGAGATATTGATACGGCACAGGATCGCTTGCGGTTGCGGCGACGATAATCGTATGTGCCATCGCATTGTGCTTTTCCAAATCCGCGATAACCTGGGCTACCCGTGACGTTTTTTGGCCGATCGCAACATAAATGCAAATCACGCCCTCGCCTTTTTGATTGATGATGGTGTCTACCGCAATGGCCGTCTTACCCGTACTCCGGTCTCCGATAATAAGTTCACGTTGTCCCCGTCCGATCGGGATCATGGCATCGATCGCTTTGATACCGGTTTGCAGCGGGGTGGTGACCGGCTGCCTGTGGACTACTCCCGATGCAATCTGTTCCATCGGGTAGCGCGTTTTGGATGATATAGGGCCCTTGGCATCTATCGGTTCGCCCATGGGATTAATCACCCGGCCTACGAAAGCCTCACCAACCGGCACGGAAAGCAGCAGCCCGGTGCTTCGCACTTCATCACCTTCTTTGAGGGTGAGGTAATCCCCCAGGACCATAATACCCACTTCTTCTTCTTCGAGGTTGACGACGACCCCTTGTATGCCGTTTATAAACGTAACGAGCTCGAGATATTTGGCTCCCGGCAGCCCCGAAGCTTTGGTGACGCCGTCAGCGAGTGTCGTGATATACCCGACCCGTCTGGCGGTAGCACCCGTTTCAAAACGTTCTAATTTTTTCACCAGTTCTTTTGCAATGAGGGATGCTGTATTTATTTTCATACGAAATTCAGGAAACGGTAAATCGCCTTCTTAAAGGGCTTGCCCACACGCCGATCGTTCAAATCATCGACAGAGCGACCGATGTGATTTCCGGTCGCGTCGAGGACAACTGGACCTCCGGTTTCAATACGATGGGAATGATCTATCTCGCCCGTGAGGGGCTTGCCAACGACAGAGAGGTCGAGCTGACGATTTGGCATGAGCTACTCCACTACGGAATCCGCAGATACATCAAGTCCGAGGATTATATCTCCACGATGGCGAAGCTCGCCAGGGAGGACGGCCTCCTTCAGGCTCGGCAGCGCAAATTCTACAACAGTGCCGAGGGCCAGAAAATGCTAGCG
>JBBTWM010000004.1:0-15807 GCA_038062795.1 Patescibacteria group bacterium
TCATCCATGATGATCATCATTCTGAAATGAGAATATCCTTCACCTTAAGCTGCAGGGTTCGTTTTCCGTTCCACTCATTCATATCGATAGCGTAGGCAACATCAACGGGTGTATCCGATGCAAGTTTGCCGTACTCGCCTGCCATATTAAACGCGACTGCATCCAAAGTCTGCCCGCCCTCCTGCGGGAGGATCTTCAATTTGAGGTGTTTTTTTGTCGCTCCGATTATTCGTACATCGGTTGCTTTTACCCCTCTTGTCGCAAATACCGGCTCATAGTTCCCGAAGCCGAATGGGCGCAGGCTCTGCATCTCCAGCCAGAGCGTTTCCGTAGCCCTCGACAGAGGAATCTCAACGTCAATGTGGAGCGTGCGTTTCAGTTTTTCATCGTCCAACTCTTTTTCCGCAAGTACTTCAAGACGTTTTTTAAGCTTGTCGAGGTTTTTGGTTTCTACGGTAAACCCCGCCGCCATGGGGTGCCCTCCCACATCGACGAGCAAATCAGAACACGTCCGTATCGCCTCCACAATATTAAATCCCGGGATGCTTCGTGCTGATGCTTTGGCAAATTCAGCGCCTACCGAAAGCACGATTGCCGGCCGCCAGTACTCCTCTACGAGCCTCCCCGCGACGAGTCCGATGACTCCGGGGTTATAGGTTTCGTGAGCAATAAATAGGAGTTTTTTTAATGTTTTGGGAACCAAATCTTTTGCGTGGGTTACCGTGTCTATGGTTAATTGCTGCCGTTCTTTGTTCGTGAGCCCGAGCTTTTGTGCCAATAGTTTGGCCTTCATCTCATCCTTTGTACACAAAAGCCGGAGCGCATCTATGGCATGCTCTAACCTGCCCATCGCATTGAGCCTGGGCGCCAGCATATGGGATACGGAAAAGGTATCAATGGACTTTTTTTCTATCCCCGCCTCGGCAATAAGCGCGTTAAGCCCTGTCCTTTTCGTTTTCCGCAGCATTTCCAGCCCGAATTTGACGATAGACCGGTTCACCCCCGTAAGCGGCAACAAATCAGCAATCGTTCCGATTGCGGCCAAGGCAGTCAGCTCACTCAACTGATCCCCATCTCCCTTTTTCCCCTGTGATTGCATCATTTGGGTAGCCACAAACCACGAAACGCCGGAGCCCGAGAGCAGCGTCGTATGGACTATCGTAGAGCGCGGCAGTTTCTCCGGTTTGACGTGATGATCGGTAATAATCACTTCTATACCGAGTTTTTTGGCATATTCCACCTGGGCGTGTGCGGTAATACCGTGATCCACCGTGATGATAAGCGACGGGTCATACTCTACCCTGACCGCATCTATCCCTTTCTCCGACAAACCATACCCCTCATCGACACGATGCGGTATGTAGGGCATCACACGCGCGCCAAGACGCCATAGCGTCTCCCACATGATCGCGCCGGCAGTGATGCCGTCAGCATCATAATCCGCATATACCACCACGGATTCTTTGTCCTTTATGGCTTTTTGAATACGGGCAATCGCTTTGGTAAGATCCGATTTGTTTACGCCGACATCGGAAGCAGTTAAGGAAATAGGGTCAGAAGGATGGAGAAATGCTTCCCGTTCTTTTGGTGTAGTAATACCCCGGTCCTCTAAAATCGCGCGGACAATCTCTTCTGCAGTTACCCCGTCGGACTCACCCGTCATCTGCTTTGTAATATGCCACTTCCTCACCATAGAGGGTATAATACCAGTATGATTACCCTTCCTCAATCAGCGCTCGACATTATCAGTGCCCTGCAGTCGCAGGGATACGAGGCATACGCTGTGGGAGGCTCTGTACGCGATCTTCTCCTCAAACTCCCGACAAAAAGCTGGGACTTCACCACGAATGCAACCCCGGAGAGTATCCTGGCACTTTTTCCTGATAGCTTCTACGATAACCAGTTCGGAACCGTCGGAATAAAAATCAGAAAAGAAAAGGACGAAAGCCGCGAAGAAAAACCAGAGGTTGAGGATATTTATGAAGTTACTACCTACCGGAGCGAAGAGGGATACAAAGACCACCGGCACCCGGATAAAATCACCTGGGGCAAAACTCTTACGGAAGACCTCTCACGTCGGGATTTCACCATAAATGCAATCGCCTTTGACGGAAAAACACTGACAGATCCATATAACGGAAAAAAAGATCTCACTGCCAATCTCATCCGTACGGTTGGAAATGCCACGGACCGGTTTGCAGAAGACTCGCTTCGTATGCTTCGGGCAGTGCGGTTTGCAGCACGGTTCGGATTTATAATCGAGAAAGAAACCGCCGCAGCCATACAGGAACATGCAGCGCTTATAACTGAAATATCCGCGGAAAGAATCCGTGATGAATTTTTAAAAATCATTACCGCAACTCATGCGGCGGATGCCATATTGGTTCTTAAAAACCTTGGGCTCCTGCATTATATTTTACCGGAACTTGAGATTTCATTTGCCACCCCGCAAAAAAGCCCGAAACGTCACCATATATATGATGTCGGTACTCACTCGGTCATGGCGCTCAAGCATTGCCCGTCAGACGACCCGGTCGTGCGACTCGCCACCCTCATCCATGACTTGGGAAAACCAAAGACATTCAAACAAATGCCGGACGGACTCATAACATTTTATAACCATGAAATGGCAAGCGCCTGGATTGCCAAAAAAGTGGCAGAACGACTTCGGCTTTCCCGTAAGCAATCCGAACTTTTGGTTACCCTCGTGCGCTGGCACCAGTTCAGCGTCGACGAACGGCAGACGGATTCTGCCCTGCGGCGGTTTATCCGCAGAGTAGGAAAAGAAAATCTGCCCCATATACTTGCGCTTAGGATCGGAGACCGCTTAGGCGGAGGAGCGGCGGAAACATCCTGGAGATTGGAACTGTATAAAAAGCGCCTGGAAGAAGTCCAAAAACAACCGTTCGCTGTAGCTGACCTTCAGGTAGACGGGCACGATGTTATGAAAATTTTTGACGTTACGCCCGGCCCCGTGATCGGGAAAGTATTGGACACAGTGTTTGCTGATGTCGAGGCAGGGACACTTCCCAATGAACGCGAAGCATTACTGGCAAAAATTGAAGCGCTTAAGAAAAGTATGAACTAACCCCGGCGTTTTTTGTGTTCCCACCGATGCCACAACAGCAAAACGGGTGTTGCCACAAACGGCGATGAATAGGTACCGGAAACCGTCCCGATAAGGAGGGCAATAACAAACCATTTTACTGTTTCCCCTCCCATAAGTACCAAGGCTACCAACATAAAAATTATCGTAAACGAATTCGTCAGCGACCGGTTCATGGTTTCCGTGAGCGCAATATCGCATATCTCTTCAAACGATCTATTGCGATCGCGCTTCGTATACTCCCGTATCCGGTCAAAAACAACGATGGTATCGTGCACGGAAAAACTCATGGTGGTGAGAAACGCAGTCACAAAAAGTGTATCCACCTCAACACCCAAAAAATGGCCAAGAAGCGAAAAACTTCCCAAAACGACCAGCAAATCATGCAGCAGCGCTATAACCGCGGCTACTCCGAAGCGGATATTTTTAAACGCCCATGCAACATACGCAAGTATTGCCGATGCCGCAAGGACTGCGGCAAATAACGTTTTGGATAATAACTCCTGCCCGAGCACAGGACCGACGGTTTCATTTCTGACTGCCGTAGCACTTACGGATGCGCGCTGCTCTATGCCCTGGGTCAGCAAAAAAAGTTTTTCCTGTGGCTCTTGTTTCATGCGCACGATAAATGCCTGATTACCTGATTTTTGCAGACTGACGATATCTATGCCCGCATCTTTTGCTGCATCTTGGACCGCGGCCGTCGTCACACCTGCGCTTGTCCGGTACTCAACAAGCGATCCTCCGGCAAAATCTATCGACTGGCGGAACCCGTAACGGACCAACGAATAGACTCCCGGTACCAGAACGAACAATGAGATGAGCGCATACAGCCAAATATATTTGCTAAATCTGATCATATGGCACCTTTCTCTTTATAAAATACACGGACAAATGTCCGCGTCGCTACGATACCGGTAAACAAACTCATCACAACGCCGACTAGGAGCGTTGCGGCAAATCCCCGTACTAAACCGCTTGACGGAAGCAGGGCCCAATTGCCCGGGTTATAGAGAATAAGCGACGTAATGATGGTCGTGAAATTTGCATCCCGGATACTGTCCCATGCTTTACCAAACGCCTGTTCCATAGCAATTCCCGACGGTTTACCGGCGCGCCTTTCTTCTTTATACCGCTCGAATATAAGAATATTACTGTCAACTGCCATACCGATAGAAAGTAAAAATCCGGCTATACCCGGCAACGTCAATGTAATACTGAACAAACGGAAGACGCCAAATGAAAGCAGCCCGTATAACATGAGAGCGGAAACCGCAATCACCCCGAGACGCCCGTACTGCAATATCATAAATAGAGCGACAAATCCCAAACCGATGACTCCGGCTCTGATACTTTTTGCGATAGACTCCGCTCCTAACGTCGCCTCTACTGTCCGTTCTTCAATCGGACGCACCGGAACCGGAAGCGCTCCGGCATTCAGCTGCAACGCGAGCGTACGCGCGTTTTCCTGTGTAAACGTGCCGGTTATGACCGCCCGGCCATCCGTAATAGCTGTCTGTACGATCGGCGCCGTCAACGGCATATCATCTAAAAATATTGCTATCGGTTTGCCGATCAGCCGTGTGGTCGCAGCGGCAAACTTTTTTCCTCCTTCGGCATTAAATGTCAACTCGACTTCCGGCTCCCCTGTCTGCGTACTAAACAACATATCAGCCCGGGATAAATCTTTTCCGGTTAACCCCACTGATTTGGTATTTTCCAACACCGGAATGATAAAAGCCCCGGGCGTTGCTTCATCCGGATTAGTAAATTCCCGAAAATCCAGGAGCGCCGTCTGCCCGATAAGCGAGATTGCCCGCCCGACGTTATTGACGCCCGGTAACTCCACGATAATACGGTATGAATTTTCCGTTACCGCAGTTTGCACAACCGGCTCTGACACACCGAAAAAGTTTACCCGGCGGTCTATCACTTCCTTCGCTGACTCGAGAGCCGACACCCGGTCAGCAGGTTTGATATCTTTCATATCCGCCTCCAGCACAACATGGCTGCCTCCTGCCAAATCGAGTCCTAAAGAAGTTTTGAGCGGCTTGGCCCAACCAAATATCCGTAACGTCGGCGGGTTAATGACCCGATCAACCGTACGCCCAAACACCGTGAAATTGAGCCGGTAGTTTTCCGGTAAATCAATAACGATGAATACTATCGTTAATACAAATAACAAAAAAAACACCCTGCGGGGATTTTTAAACATAGGAATAATAATTAACTGACCAATTCTTCTTCGTCGCCGATGAGCATGACCCGTGAACCGCTTAATATTTCTAACACAAACGGATCGCGGCGGCGTTTACGAAATGCAAATTCTTCATCCGTCATAACCGTATAATTCAGTTCGCGCTCGCGCTTCACCTCTTCGGCTCTCACAAAACTGCCGAGTTCAGCAAGTACCACAGACCCAACAATCAGCAGATCAACGTCATTGCCTCCCTTGTGCGGCAATCCCCGAAGGAACCTGCCGGAAAGCATCGCGAATTTAATCTTGCCGAGTTTTGCTTTATTTTTTACGATATCCCACCCAAGCCCCGTCGTCTTCCCTATGAGTTCCATGAGCTCAAAATACAAGGGATACTCGTGGCGAAACCGATAAAACAGCCTGTTTGCCCGCTGCTCCTTTGCAAGCATGCCTGCCTTCTCCAAATGTGCAAGCTCACGCCTGACTGCATTTATTTCTTCATCAAGCTGCCTCACTATCTCCCGGACATGATAGATCATGGCAGGGTTACTCAGAAATAACGCAAGCATTTTCACCCTGACTCGAGAGATAATCAGATCTTCAAGAAGCATACGTCCTCCATATTCCTGGGCAGAGGTTTAGTATGTAACGGTCGTTCCTGTGGGCAGCATTTCGATCCATATCTGGCCACGCGTAAATTCAATTTCTTTATTCGTGGCGGCATCAAAAAACTTGGTCCTGGCGCTCTTCGTTTCTTTTTTCCACACTGCCTTTGTAGCTTTGCCGTCCTGGAACACAAGCCCCTCGCCGCTTCCGGTATTCGCATACAGAAGATGCATGTGCTCATCTACCGGTCCGGTTTCTTTTGCAAACAGTACAGCGACTGTTTTTGCAGACAGCTGCGCTTTTGTTTCGAGATCAGTGTGTGCTGCTCCTCCATTGAAGCGTTTGTAAATATTTGCTAACTTATCATATTCCCAACGGACACCATACGCACTCTCATAGCCTTTCCAGGCTGTAAAGCTGATCGATGTCGCCGGTCCGCGGTCGTTTTCTTTCGCATCATCCTTGAATTTCCATGACTGAAACGCTTTGTCCCAGGAAACTCCGGCAGCGTCTACATTGGTCCAGCCGCGCGTTTTTGCAAGCGCGATAAGTTTATCGGTCACGCAGACCATCGTGTGCTCGGTCGCGACAGGATGATCCAATCGGTCATAATTCCTATAGCACGTCGGAAATGAAATACCGAACTGATCCATATCTTTTATCTTGTATTGCTGTATATGACACAGCGCCTTGGCCCGGTCATCTACTGTGGGATCATTGCACAGGCCGGCTCCTCCCACATGGTTATATAACGCATCATATTCCATGACCCACGCCAAATAATATTCCCGGGCGCTTCGTACCGGGGCCAGATTTATCGACTCCGCGGCGACACCGCAATAAAATATTCCCATAAACCGGGTAATGCCGCCTTCGGCAACCGCCTCATAGATGACATCCGCGCTCAATAAACCGGATTGCGGACGGGATTCTTCATGGTTTTCTATCATAACCGCAAGCGGCCGGCGCGTACTCCAAATATCTTTTTCCTGCTTGGTATACAACTTGCCGTTTATGGGGCACGGTTCGGTACGGGGAATAGAAGGATCGATGGCAAAATGCTCTTGTGAGCCGTTTTTCTGGGCGGCAGGAGCACCTGCACCTGCTGATCGTCCGAAATAGGAAAATCCCGCAAAAGAAAGGCCGGTCGAAATCAGGTAGAGCGCCAACCCGATGATACTTGTTACGATTAATTTTTGTTTGTTCATGGTGCTCCTCCTATGTGTTTTGCTTTATCTATCGCAGCTTCTTCTTCTTTCGAAAGTGCCACATCTTTTCCTTTTCCTGATATGATTTCTTTTATGTACCATCGGTTGCCTGCGCGCGCATATAACGACGTCATAATAATCCCGGAATTCCTTCCGTTGAGGAGTGCAATGGAAAAACTCTGCGCTCCGCCGGTGTCAGCAAACGGATTAAACCGGACAATACCGATTCTTTGAACGTGCAGACTGCCGTCTATTTCCAATCCTTGGGTCGCTTTCTCGAGAATTTCTGCCCGGGATTTCAGATTGGAAACATTGGTCAACACAGATTCCAACGCAGCCATTAACCCTACCGACGTCACCCCTTTGCTTAGTCTATTATAATGGGAAATCATCCGAATAAGCAAAGCGGAAATGATTCCCAGCCATACCAAAAAGCCTATGGCAATTCCGACTACCAATATTGTGCTATTGAACACCATTCGTATTCACCATAGTACGATGCCATTTTTATCTTTGTCAATCATGATTTCCTGCCGGTGAAACACATCAGTGTCTTAACCAGCTTCAGAGCGAAGCTAATTTAGTTGACACGGGAAGCCGAGCTGTGCTACGCTCATGCGCACGAGGCTCGCGCAGTATGCCGAAAAAAACAAAGAAGGAAAAACTGCTTGCCCAGCAACATCGAACGAATCTGCCCCCCGTGGTAATCCAACACACCTCTCAAACAGACCCTGTTTCATTGCCCGCTACACACACACTGTTCACACTCCCCAATCGGAATAATGCCATTCAAACACCCCAAACATCCTCTGTTCATGAATACAAACTCATGAAACATGACCTTATCAAAACAGTGATTCTCACCAGCGTCATTCTGGTCAGTGAATTCCTGCTCGCCCGATCGCTGCCTCGATAATAATTAGAATAATGTTGAAAGGAGGTGAATGTAATATGGCAAGTATGTATTGTGTCAAATGCCGCGCGAAGCGCGAAGATCCGAAAGCAGTCAAAGTCACCATGAAAAACGGCAAACCGGCAATGAAAGGCAAGTGTCCAGTTTGTGGTACCGGAATGTACAAAATCGGTGGCTAATTTTTGTTCTGGTAAGACGTTTTATCAAAATACCCCCCGCCCCTGGCGGGGGGTTTAGTATGGTATAATAGAGTTGCACTTTGGGAACCCGGATTCTCGCCCGCCTCTCAGCACCGCTATGCGGGGCAGTGAGGGCGGGAGGAAAGTCCAGACAGCAGAATGTGAGGGGACTCCGTGTAAGCGGAGCGTCGTAAGATCGGGTGTCCCGATGACGAAAGAAATCGGGAACGAAACCTGAATCGACAGGTTGAGAGAGCCACAGAGACGATCATCAGCCGTCAGCCTAACCGGCTCGGAAGATGGGTGAAACGTTGGCAATCCCACCCGCTGCAACCGGCGACCGGTCCGTTTATCCTGAGAGAAATCGAAGGATTATTACCACGCATTCGGGAGGACCAAAGTTTACGGGCATCAGAGAAATGAGAGTCTAAACCCTCCTTCGCGCAAAGCTATGGCGGGTGAAACAGAATCTGGCTTATGAGGCTCCCAAAGTGCAATTATTCTTTCTTCGCCTTTTGGGCAGAGGGAAATGAATTAACGACTTCCTGAATCGCCAATAACACCGGCACTGCCAACACCGCCCCGGTGACACCCCCGAACCTTCCGCCAATCATAAGGGCAAGAATAGTGAGCACAGGAGGCAGACCGACACTTCGCTTCATCACAATGGGAACCAGGAGGTTATTTTCTATTTGCTGCACGATAATATACAGCGCCGTAACGGAAAGAGCGAGAATAGGCGAACTTCCAAATGCCACGAGCACCGCAGGAATTGCCGATACGGTCGGACCGATTGTCGGGACAATCTCGAGAAGACCTGCAAATATCGCCAGCGGTAATGCGTATTCCACGCGAAGGAAAAATAATCCGCCGTAGACGAGCAGGCCGACAAAAAACATAAGGCATAACTCACCCAATACCCAGGCACCTAACCTTTTTTCAATCTGAAGTAAAACCGTAAACACCTGTCCGCCGATATCTATGCCTAATAATGCACCCAGGAAATCCTGAAGATGCCGCCTCTCCAAAAGGAAATAGAAGGTAAATGTCATCACGGTAAGGACTGCTAATACATTGGAAAATACCCCGAGCGTTACCTTCACCAGATTCTCGCCTACAGGGGCAGCCTGTTGAACCAATGATTGCACATCTGATGATATATACGGAAACACGCGCGATAATACATCCGGTAACTGCGTGAATAATTTTCCGGATTGGACAACCAACGTCGGAATCATGCTTGCAATTCCGGCTCCCACGCCGCCAAACACCAATCCATAGAGCAGTAAAATAGACAATATTCTGGGTATCCTGAGCCGCTCCATCCCGTCAACAATCGGGCGTAATGCGGACATAAGAATAAACGATATGAACAGCAGAAATAAAATATCCTTTATCTGGAGAACAAGCCATATTGCCGCAAGGAGTATGAGCGTAAAAATAATCGTCCGGTGAGAAATTTCTATCTTTGTCGGCATATACTTACCTAGTATACCATTGCCGTACATCCTTCTCCACTTGCGCGTCAATTTCCTTTTCTTCTGCATCATACCAGCGGATGTCTTTCTGACGTTTGAACCATACCATCTGACGTTTCGCATATCGGATTTCTTCGCGCACCCATAATACCTCTGCCTGATTTGCATCGATTTCCCCCTGCAGTAACCGGAGCAATATCCGCAATCCGAGAGTCGTCGACGCGGGTAAATCCTGCGATATATGTTGCATGCTCTTGGCTTCTTCCAGCGCACCGGAGGATAAACGCACGTTGACTCGATCCTGAATCCGACGGAATAATGCTTCTTCATTCGTTCGGAGTCCGATCCATAACGGATTAAATACCGTATTTCCGGCATGTTTCTGTGTATGCGTTTTTTTCCAGCTGGCTACTTCAAGTGCGCGGACTAAGCGCCGCGGATTGTTGCGGTCAGACGCATTCATGCCATTCCACCGCACTGGATCAGCAACCGTGAGGGTCTGTTGCAGCGTTTCCGTTGTTTCTTGAAAGAACGCTGACCGAAGCGTTCGGTTTGGCGGTATATGAAGAGAGTCAAACTCATGAAACAAAAACGAAAGATAAAAACCCGAACCTCCTACGATAATAGGCAACTTCCCGCGGGCCGAAATATCTGCTATCACCGACACCGCCAGATCATGAAAATGCGAAGCGCTTAACGGTTTATCAGGTGAAGCGACATCATATAACCATATGGGAATCCCGCCAATATCATGCGTTACCAAAGAAAACTTCTGTTGCTTTATGGTTACGGCATGGGCAAACGAGGCAATAGTACCGGGCTCAATATCTTTTCCTGAAATGATACCCATACCCTGATACATCTGGCGCGAATCTGCGTTAATCAGCTCGCCATTGAAACGGTGCGCTAACGACAGCGCGAGTTTCGTTTTTCCCGTTGCCGTAGGACCGCAAACAATGACAACCTGTCTCTCCCGATGGTTATGCGTAGCGGATACTTTTGGCATACGTGCCGTTTCGTAAATTCGTTTTATTAATACGTTCTTCAAGAATCTGCCACCGGCGTTTCTTTTCCGCATACGGCACGTCATCGGTATATGCTTTATGCGCTGCGGTCATCGGCCGGTCAGAATACATGGCGACATACGCTTTGGAAAATCCGACTTTTTTTGCCAGATCGACCGTCTGTTCGAATTGTTCCCGGGTCTCCCCGCAAAATCCGACTATGATATCGGTCGATATGCGTGCCTCCGGCATCGCGGTCTTAATTTTGCGGACAAGCCGCAGAAAGTCTTCCCGTGTATACCACCGGTTCATGCGTCGCAACACCTCATTGTCCCCGGATTGCAGTGCTAAGTGGATATCCCGGGACAACTTCCTGTTTTTTGCCATCACAGCAATAAGCTCATCGGAAAAATCCCAGGGATTACTGGAAATAAAATCAATAAGTTTCACTCCGTCAATCGCACATACTTCCTCTAATAATTGCGGGAACAACGTAGGAATGCGCAACCTGCCTAAATGTTTTACATAGGTAGACTTTATAGTCTTTCCGTCCACGGCATACGCCATTTTCTTATTTTGCACGGATGCCGGTTTCTGAAAATACGTTTTATCGGGCAAATCCCGCATCACCTGGATGTTTTTTTCGCCCACTAACAAATCCGCACCGTATGAATTCACATTCTGCCCGACCAGGGTTATATGTGCGATCCCCTTACCAGCTAATTCTTTACATTCTGCTATGATGTCACTAAACGGACGGCTGATTTCGCGGCCCCGGGTGAAAGGCACCACACAAAATGTACAGAAATTATTACATCCGTTAGAAATCGGCACCCACGCATGGTGCGGATCGGTACGAATTGGGGCAAAATCAAACCCTACTTCTTCTATCGGAAGAAATTCATCCACCCCCGGCATTTTTTTATGTAACTGCGACAGCATCTTCCCGGTTTTCTCCCGGGCGGCCATTCCCACCATGCACCCGGTCACTACGATTTTTACCTTCCTGCCATTTTTCTTTTCCTCAGTCAGATTATGGACAATGCCGTATACGCGGTGTTCGGCAGAAGCTCTGATCATGCAGGTGTTTATCACCACATCATCAGCTAGTTTCATAGTCCTGGCGCGCGTATACCCGCGCGACTCATACAGCGCCGCAACGCGCTCCGAATCCGCCTCATTGGCGGCACAGCCGAAGGTTTTGATGAAGTATTTCATGCGATGCGTATTGTACCATCTGACGAAACCTAAAGGAATTTAGAAAGACCCCGGCGGTATAAAATAAATACGGGGAAATTATGAAAGAATAAATTTCTCGATGACCACTGCCACTCCGTCATCGGATACGGTCGGAGCGACAAAATCCGCGATTTCTTTGAGCTCCGGAACGGCATTTCCCATAGCAATTTTGAGCCCGCAAGCAAGAAGCAGCGGGAAATCATTATATCCGTCGCCGATGCCGATAATTTCATGGGTTTTGATACCCGTAAGCCGGAATACTTCTACAATGCCGTGAAGTTTGGACGCCTCTGCATTGACGATATCAAGGCATTCATACTGCGGCTCCCACGCTTCCATTCTATGGAGTGCTATGCCCGTGACCCCCGTAAGATTTTTCGTTATATCCTGAAGTATCAACGGCTCCAACTTTGGAAAATACATCCCTAATACCTGCTTCGGCAGATTCGTGCCGTCATAGATAAATTCTTTCTCCCCGTCGTAAATACTGAGTGCTGATGTATACTTCTTTGCGGCAGCGAAAATGTGCCGCATTGCAGACTTCGGAAATTCCTTTTCTATGATAATTTTTTTGGATTTCGGGTCGTATATTTGTGCACCGCTGGAGAGTACACAATACCCGTTCAAACCAAGATGTTTGATGATGTGCATGACGGATTTGGGAGGACGTGAGGTGGCAAGACTCACTATAATGCCTGCCTGCATAGCGTGTTTGACTGCCTGAGTTACCCTGGGGCTGGGGAGATTATCAACGCCATGGATGACCGTCGTACCGTCAACGTCCAGGAAGAGCGCCTTATACTTCTTCATTCCTCTTTACCGACTATGACCTCTGCGTCATAGGGAGCACTTTCCGTGATAACTGCGGACGCGGTACCGAGCGAGTAATCCGCTTTCAAATCATCGGTCAAAAGACTCTTATATGCAGCTTTATCGGATTTCACCGAAATCTCGGTTTGCGTATAGGTATAGGCGTCGGCATTCGCGACACTTGCCACGGTATACCCTTTTCCTTCCAGGAATGTTTTCATCTTGCTGCCGGCGCCGGGCGTGCCTCCGCCATTTGTCACACGCACCTTTATATCAATGCGACTGACCGTCGCCGGGCTTGGCGTCGGGATTGCGGTCGGCTCCGGTGTCGGCGTCGGCTGTGCAGCCATAAACGGCAACGTCGAGGGGCCACGGATAAGGAGAACCAGAGAAACACCGATGGCAAGCGCCACGCCAAGCATCGCTCCGACCCATACGCCTAACGACGGACCCCTTTTGCCGACTACAGTAATTTCCGGATGCACTCCTGTATTACTTTTTTCAAAAATTGACTCTACGCTCTTTTGGGAATCTCCTGCCACTTCTTCACGCGTTGACGGCGTGGAAGTGGATTGTGAAGTATTTGCTACTGACCGCTCCTCCTGAACTTCTTCCTCTATTGTTTCCACGGCTTCTTCAATTTCCTCAGCGTCTTTTTTAATCGTGTCCATCGCTTCGGAAACTGTACTATCTTCTACCACCTCTACTACCTGCCGGACCGTCGGTTCTTTCACGTCTTCCTCTTTCTCTTCCGTAGACTCGGATTCCTCTACCTGTCCGCTCATAGCATCAAGCTTGAGGGATGCCCGTTTCTTTTTGGCTTTCGGTGGCATATGAAACCAGTATAGTGATTTGGTTCATTCGCTGCAAGTATGATCACCCTAACTACTTGCACTGGTATAGTGGCGCAGCGCAAATACCCAATACTTCCGGGCGGCCCACCACAAACCTACGGACAACGCAACCAACATCATAACATCCGCAAATGTTGCAGTATGGAGAAGCACTCTCACCGGAGTATTGATGACCAGTGTTAACGGCATGACAACAAAAAACACTAAACTCGCCAGCTGCGTCAGCATTTCTTTCGGAAACCGCGCCATACTTTCAAAAGAATACAAAAAGACCACCAGATTCGACATATTCGTAAACCATATGAGATTCGTTAACATCAGAAACCAGATCGAATAGAGCAACACAAGTGATATCAGCGCCAAACCGACTGCGAATAGGATGGAAGATACGGTCACCACAAGATGCATGGAATGCATAATCCAGACGGTATACCCCAGCGCCATAAGAATGCGGAACACGGACGAAAAATTTACCTGCCACAAGCTTATCGCAAATTGCGAATCTATGGGTTTAATCAATATTCCGTCCAGTTCACCCATGTGGATGATGCGTGACATTCTCCCCATGTTGATGCTCAAAAACATATGAAAGACTCCGACAATAACCCCGTAGAGGCCGTTTAAAAGCAGCAGTTCTTCCCGTTTCCAACCATACGCCTCGGTCACATGCGTCGTGAGTATGATAACGGTATATAACGACATTGCCCCCCATCCGATACTGGCAATCATGTTATTGATAAAGTTCACGCGGTACGTGAGCAGCGTGGCAAGATTAAGCCGAAGTAACTGCATGTATATACGTATATAACGCTTCATAGAGGATTATTGCCCAACGGCGGTAAATACTTTAAGACCTTTGTGCCAAAGAAAACGATACACGCCATAAAGCAGGATAACCCATACCCACTGCATCCCTAATACCTGCCACAATTGGGACAATGTGTACGCTCCCTGCACTGCCCGAACCGGATGATAGAGGGTATAGGCAATGGGCTGAATCAGTGCAAACGAACGGATACCGGACGGCAATAAGTGAAGCGGAATCAGCAGCCCGCTGAGCAATATGTAGAGGATTATCTGAATATTTTGGAGTCCGGTATAATCGATTGTCCAAAACGCAATAATCCCGATAATCATTTTATAGATAAAGCAGAGCATGTATGCGCTTACGACGATACTGATAACCAGCGGAATCGCATACGCATCCGTCACCACCACAATCCTTCGTACGAACAGAGAAATCCCTAGAAGCGTGATCAATCCGAACCCGCCCTGAATAAGCCGCCAGGGCAACTCCTGAAAAAATTTAAACCGGAAGTAAGAAAACGGCCGCAATAAATATTGGGAAAGCCTGCCGTATTGTATATCCTCAAATGCGACTTCTTCTTCTATATGGATCTGCAACAAATTCCCTGCAACCAGCAGCAACAGATAATAGGATACCGCTTCAGAAAACGTCCAGGGGGCGCCCGTTTGCCCGCTTGTCAGCACCCCGCGCCAATACAGCAAATAGACAAATACATCAAACAAAATAACGCCGAACCATACGAGTGACCGTACTTTGTATTCCAGCGCGTGCTGCGCATACAACGAAAATATGGTCGCAAACCGTTTCATAACTTTTTCGAGGTATGGCTAAACACGTCGCGGATAACATCTTCGATATCCGGTTCCTCTATATTGAGGTCATCGACAGGAAAATGCTGCAAAATTTCCGCTGCCGCAATATTGGACGCACTTCGTTCTACCTTGATCACTGCTTTGGGAAATTCATACGATACTAACTCTCCGATAGCCATCAGCTTATCCGGCGGTACATACGTATCCAATACGACAGAAAGCAGTTTGTGCTTTGCATACCGCTTCACCAAATGATCAAGTTTGCCGTCATACATTATTTTTCCGTGGTCTATGATAATAACCCGGCGGGCAAGCTGACGCACATCTTCCATATAGTGCGATGTGAGAAGAATGGTAGAGCGGTGTAGTCTGTTGTATGCCCCGACAAAATCCCGCATCTTTTTTTGCATCACGACATCCAGACCGATGGTCGGCTCATCCAAAAACAGCACTTCCGGAGCGTGGATGAGTGCGGCAATAAGTTCCATTTTCATCCGCTCGCCCAGGGATAATTTGCGGACCGGCACCTTAATCATCTCCTCCACTTCTAATAATTCCACCAATTCGCCGAGATTCTGTTTATAGGAAAGATC
>JBBTWM010000005.1:0-3084 GCA_038062795.1 Patescibacteria group bacterium
TATATCCTGGTAGGTGTATCCGGATTGTACTGGCTGTACAAAGTGCTCGTCGCGAAGAAATAACGTTCTCTTTTTTTGTGAATTAGGTTACAATACGCCTCATGAGTAAGCTACTCGGAATATTCGCGCATCCCGATGACGAGTCAGTGGCCCCGGGAGGCACTCTGGCAAAGTATGCAAAAGCCGGTTGGAACGTGGAACTCGTCTGTGCGACCCGGGGTGATGCCGGTAATTGGGGTGCTGTCGAGCCCTCGGCTGCGGCCACGCTTTCGGAAATACGGACAAAAGAATTGGGAGAAGCTTCGGTCCAACTTGGAGTGCGGTCTGTTACCTTTCTGGATTATAAAGACGGCGCATTGAAAGATACCCATCCGGGCGGGATTGAAAATGACCTTATCCGGAGCATGGAAGAGATGAAGCCCGATGTCGTTATCACCCACGAACCCGCCGGTATTACCAACCATCCTGATCATATAAAAGTGTCGTATGCGGCAACATTTGCTTTTCAAGTTTATGCAGGCACGAGAGCCGATGAAAATCCCGGCGACCCGAATCCGCCAAAACTCTACTATGCATGTTTTCCTGAGTCAGTTATTTCTTATGTCGTCAACCACAAGTATTTTCCGGGAGAATTATTTGATAAGCCGGTGCATGGCATAGAAGATAAACGGATTACCACGGTCATCAATATAAAACGTTTTGCCTCCGTAAAGCACAAGGCGTTGCTCTCCCACGCGACACAACAGTCGATATTGGCAAAATACCTGGATATTCCCAATAATCCGTTTTTTGCACATGAATATTTTGTGCTGCGTTTTATAGGAACCAAAGAAGTGTACATGGGGAAAAACGACCGTGTTTCCGACCGGTTATGAAACAGAAAAAAAGTTCACAGCTTTCGATTAAAAGCCTGCGCGCCAGTGTAGGGGGCAAGGAAATACTTCACGGGGTGAATATGACGATCCGTGGATGTGAGGTGCATGCCGTGATGGGACCCAACGGCAGCGGCAAGTCGACGCTCGCGTCCGTATTGTTAGGGCATCCTGCATATACGGTACATAGCGTCGGAAAAAAGAATCTCTCGAGCATCATATTGGACGGAAAAAATATTCTGACGCGGTCTACCGAAGAACGGGCAACAGCAGGATTGTTTCTCGCTTTCCAGTCGCCGATTGCTATCCCGGGAGTGACCGTGATGAATTTGCTTCGGGCGTCGTATGAACTGCTTCAGCAACCGAAGGGCGGAAAAAAGCGCAGCTCCGTACAAAATCCCGTACTGGCCAGACGGTTTCAGGTGGGCAGCATGTCCATCGGCGCATTTACCGATATGGTCAAAGCGCATGCAAAAATTTTGCGTCTGCCGGAAGAATTATTGCGCCGCGGTATACATGACGGGTTTTCCGGCGGAGAGAAGAAAAAAATAGAGATGCTGCAGGCGCTGGTGCTGCCGCATAAATTTGCCGTATTTGATGAGATCGATACGGGGCTTGATGTCGATGCGCTCCGTGCGGTATCAAAAGGGATTAGCATACTTCGCGCGCAGGGCGTGGGGGTGCTCATTATTACGCACTATCAGCGGATTCTCCGGTATGTGAAACCCGATGTCGTTCATGTCCTGGTTGCCGGAAAAATTGTCGATACAGGGGACCATACGCTTGCCAAAAAGATAGAATCCAAAGGGTATGACAAATACCTTGTTTGAACAATCGACACAAGAGTATCAGAAGGCAGCTTCCTAAACGGTCCGTTATGAAATCGAAATCACCCATCAGCGGCAAATACAAATACGGCTTTCATAAGAAAGAAAATTACGTCTTTAAATCTGAACGCGGTTTGGACGCCGATGGCGTGCGCAATATAAGCCTTCATAAGCATGAACCCTCCTGGATGTTGGACCGGCGTCTCATGGCGTATTTGATTTATACCAAAAAAAAACTTCCTATGTGGGGAGCGGATCTTTCCACCATCAAGTTTGACAATATTTTTTATTACATCAAGCCGACGGACAAAAAAGCGAACCGCTGGGAGGATCTGCCGGTAGAAATACGGGATACATATGACAGGATTGGTATACCCGAAGCGGAGAAAAAATTCTTAGCAGGCGTGTCCGCGCAGTATGAGAGTGAGGTCGTCTACAAAAGCATACAGGCGTCATTATCGAAAAAAGGAGTTATCTTCCTCGATATGGATTCCGGTTTGCGTGAGTATCCCGAGATAGTCCGGCAGTATTTCGGAACCGTTATACCGAGCGGGGATAATAAATTTTCCGCGTTAAACGCGAGCGTATGGAGCGGCGGTTCGTTTGTCTATGTGCCGAAAGGCGTGCGGGTTGAGTTGCCATTACAGGCGTATTTCCGCATCAATGCAGCGAACATGGGGCAATTCGAGCGGACGCTTATCATCGCGGAAGAGGGAAGTCACGTGCATTATGTTGAAGGGTGCACCGCGCCGATATACTCCACAGATTCACTTCATTCCGCAGTTGTAGAAATTATTGTCAAAAAAGGCGCCCGTGTCCGTTACACCACGATCCAGAATTGGAGCAATAACGTCTATAACCTGGTAACGAAACGTGCACGCGTGGAAGAAGAGGGGACCATGGAATGGGTGGACGGAAATTTGGGAAGCAAAGTGACGATGAAATATCCGAGTGTATATCTCATGGGGCGGAAAGCCCGCGGTGAGGTTCTCTCTATCGCGTATGCCGGGCCCGGTCAGCATCAGGATGCAGGAGGCAAAGCCGTGCATTATGCTTCGGAAACGACATCGCAGATTATCTCCAAGTCCATCAGTCGTGGTGGCGGACGGACGTCATACCGGGGGTTGGTCGAAGTGTTCCCGGGAGCGAAACACTGCAAATCAAAAGTGGTGTGCGACGCACTGATACTGGATGAGTCCTCCCGTTCCGATACGTATCCTACGATGAAAATAAACGAACATGAGACCCAGATAGAACATGAAGCGACGGTATCGAAAATCGGTGATGAGCAGCTTTTTTATCTGCAGAGCCGGGGAATTTCCAAGCCGCAGGCAGAGTCTATGATCGTGAACGGATTTATCGAGCCAATTGTCCGCGAGCTGCCA
>JBBTWM010000005.1:3184-4278 GCA_038062795.1 Patescibacteria group bacterium
GTGCAGGAACATTCCCGTTTAACGCTCGTTTACATTATCACAGGAGATACTGACATGGAGGTATCTCCTGCTGTGCATCTAGCGGGAAGAGGCGCATCGGCCACGATAATCGGGCTTATTACGGGCAGTAAACACGGGAAAATACGCATGCATACGCTCCAGCACCACAAGGCTCCGGATACGACAAGCAATTTACTGGTTAAAAGCGTGCTGTCGGATGCCAGTGAGATATTTTACGATGGCAGCATACTCGTGGATCTGTGCGCGCAAAAAACCGATGCATATCAGCGGAATGAAAATTTATTGCTTGACGAACATACGCACGCCACCAGTTCGCCGGCGCTGGAAATTCTCGCCAATGACGTGCGGTGTACTCACGGCGCGGTTGTCAAAACATTGGATGAGAATGAATTGTGGTATTTGGCTACCCGGGGTATTGACCGTGACATGGGACGCGATATGATTGCAACAGGTTTTTTGGAGAGTGCGCTTGACCGGATACCGGATGCGGGTGAGCGCGCACTGGTAGAACAAAAAATTGCCCAACTATGAACGACACAACAGAAGATTTTGTTTTTGTGTGCAACGTTACAGACCTCCGCCCCGGAAGTATGAGAACATTTGTTGTGACAGGTAAACAAATAGCACTTGCCAACGTCGACGGGGATTTTTTTGCCGTTGACGATACCTGCACCTATGAACAGTGTTCACTGGGAACCGAAGGAGCTCTGGATGGGAACGTCATCATTTGCGGTTGTCACGGGGCTCAATATGATGTTACGACCGGTGCAGTAACGGCACCGCCTGCGCCCCGCGACATTCGCTCATACGAAACGAAGCTGGAAAAAGACGGAGTGTATATCAACGTATAAATATGGCTATGTTTGATCCAAAACTCATTCAAAAGGACTTCCCTCAGTTACGGCGGAAAATTAACGGTAAGAGAATTATCTATCTCGATACCACGGCAACGTCGCTCAAACCGCAGCAGGTGATCGATAAAGAAAATGAGTATTACACGAAGTATACGGCCAATGTGTTCCGCGGAATTTACACGACCAGCGAAGAGGCGACGTCGGAATATGAAAAAGCGC
>JBBTWM010000006.1:0-5569 GCA_038062795.1 Patescibacteria group bacterium
TTCACTCGTTTTCAGGCGGATAGAACATCAACTCCGTATAAGCCTTGCATCGTTCATCATGATCTTGTTTCATGACGCCGATATCTTTCTTTTTTTCCTGGAAAAACAACATAAATGTAGAAACACCCGGACGAAACCATGGAATGAGCTTCTCCGGGGATTGCCGCTCGGCTTGAACTAAACACATATCCCAATCTGTTAACAACCCATATGATCTCATGCACGCGTTTTTCCAGTCCGAAAGCACGGTTTGCGATTGAGTCGTAATGGTGTCGAACGAATCCTGGTACTGCACGTTACATTGTCCTGTACGCTGCCGGTATCCCAACGCATAGGAGGTTAAAACTGCAAAACAGACAAGTATGACCAGGGGTATGATGAATTTCAAATCTTCCTCTATTATCCGTCTTTAAAATTCCACAATGCAAGGGCAACGTACGTACGGTATGGTTTCCATCTGCCGGATAATTTTTCCATTTGTTTGAGCGACGGTTCTTTCTTCAATTTATACAGCAGCTGAATACCCCGCCTGAGGCCCAAATCTCCGTACGAAAAAACATCTTCCCGACCCAATGAAAACATCAAAAACATCTCCGCCGTCCACGCCCCTATTCCTTTGATCTTCGTCAGGTTCGTTATGACATCTGCATCTTTTTGCATCTTGAGATCCTCAAAAATCAACGCTTTGGTTACCACTGCCCGGCTCAATGATTTAAGATAGCTCACCTTTGACCACGAGACGCCCAGATCCCGTACCTGTTGGTCGGGAACATCAAGAAGTTTTTTCGGCGTCAGGGACGTATGCGGGAAGGCGGAACATAACCGGGTAAATATAGTGCTCCCCGCCTTTTCGGATAACTGCTGATTGATAATCGCCTCAACCAAATCCATAAACGGAGTCCTGGAAGGTGTTATCGCCTCACGGCGTATGTATTTGAATATCGGCGTAAGTTGGGGATCTGACGAGCGCAAATGCTCTACGATGTGACGCCGGTTATACATACCTCGGTAATTGACATGAAGACGCAGGGTACTATTTACCACTTAAAGTGGGCAAACGCTTTGTTCGCATCAGCCATGCGGTGCACCGTGTCGCGCTTTTTGATCGCTTCTCCGACACCTTTGGAAGCATCCAGAAGTTCAACTGCCAATTTTTCTGCAAAGGTATGGAACTCCCGGTTAGAACGTTTCTTGGCAAACTCTATAATCCACCGGATTGCCAAAGCGACCCTCCGGTCACCACGGACTTCCATAGGAACCTGATATGAGGCTCCTCCTACACGTCTGGCTTTTACTTCCGTTTTGGGTCCGACCGTATTTATCGCCGTCTCAAACACTTTCATCGGATCCTCGCCCTTTTCCTTGATGATATCCAGGGCTTTGTATACGAGGGATTCCGCAACGGTCTTTTTGCCGCTTAACATGACGCGGTTGATAAACCGGGTCACCAGCCTGCTCCCGTACATGGGATCTGCCGGAAGGAGTTTATGATATGTTTTACTTGTTCTCATAGGTATGTCTATTACGACGCTTTCGCAGGAACCGGTCCCTCGTTAGATTTTTTGGTGCCATACCGGCTGCGTCCCTGGCGCCGGGAAACAACTCCGGTCGCATCAAACTTGCCGCGGACGATATGATATTTGACTCCTGGTAAATCCGGCACCCGTCCGCCGCGGATCAAAACGATCGCGTGCTCCGTAAGCTCGTGTCCGATACCGGGAATATAGGCAGTGACTTCCTGCTTGTTGGAGAGCCTGACTCTGGCTACTTTTCTAAGCGCTGAATTCGGCTTCTTGGGGGTCATGGTTTTGACCAGCGTCACCACTCCCCGCTTAAACGGAGCAGGAAGCGACTTGGTAATCCCGTCCTTCGCATTAAAAAACTTGCGAAGAGCAGTAGCCTTGATCTTCTTGGCTTTGTGATGACGGCCGAAACGAACTAATTGGTTTACTGTTGGCATACTGTAATTACTCCCGTATCATTGCCCGTTCCGCTGATACCGGAATGAGTCGCCCGATTATAACGTTTTCTTTAAGCCCCAACAACTTATCCTCTTTGTTGGCAAGCGCTGCATCGGTTAACACATTGGTTGTTTCCTGGAATGATGCCGCGGACAACCAGCTCTCCGTATAGAGTGCCGCACGGGTAATTCCGAGGACGACAATATGTGCGGTCGCCGGTTCTCCTCCTTCGGCAAGCACCCGGGCATTTTCTTCGCGGAATCGGTTTTTATCGACCAATTCGCCGGGAAGTAACATCGTGTCCCCTGACGTATCAATCCTTACTTTATCGCTCATTTTGCGCACAATTGCCTCAAAGTGTTTGTCATGGATGGAAATACCCTGTGATTCGTATACCTTTTGCACTTCTCCGATAAGGTAATACTGCGCGCCGATAAGCCCGCGCACCTGCAACACCTCTTTGACATCAAGATATCCGCTGCCGAGCTGATCGCCTGCTGCGATAAGATCCCCGGTTTTGACATTAATCTCACTGGTGAGCGGAACGAGATATTCCCGTTCATCCGGCGGTTTCATCGTCGTGTTGGTAATCTTGACTTTGTACCCCTGCGGAGTTTCGGTAACGTCTACTTTTCCGGCGATTTCAGCAACAGGAGACAAATTTCGTGGCGTCCGGGCTTCAAACAGCTCTTCCACACGCGGTAACCCTTGGGTCACGTCAAGCCCTACGATACCTCCGGCATGCCGCACCCGCATGGTCAGCTGCGTCCCCGGTTCTCCGATAGATTGTGCTGCCATAACGCCGACCGGAGTCCCTAACTCGACGAGTTTGGTTGTGGCGTAATCGCGGCCATAACACGTGGCACAGATACCGATCTTCGCAGCGCACGAAATCGGAGAACGGACCAGAACCGCTTCCACATTCGCTTCATCGACCTGGCGTGCTGTTTCTTCCGTGATTTCTTCGCCTTGTTTCACCAACACTTTTTTGCTTCCGGGTACGTGTATATTTTCCGCACTAAATCGTCCGGCGAGGCGGTTGGCAAACGGGATCTGGCGACCGTCTTTCCGGGAAAGGATCCAGCCTTCGGTCGTACCGCAATCCTGCAAACGGATGATGACATCATGGGCCACATCCACCAAACGGCGGGTCAAATATCCTGCGTCGGCAGTTTTGAGTGCCGAATCCGTAAGACCTTTCCGGGATCCGCGGGTACTGGTCACGTATTCAAAAATAGACAGTCCTTCACGGTAATTGCTCTTGGTCGGCAGTTCCACGATCTTCCCCAGCGGATCGACCACCAATCCTTTGATAGCACAGAGCTGTTTGAGCTGATCCTTGGAAGCCCTAGCTCCTCCGGAGTCGATAATCATCTTTACCGGATTATCAGCCGTCAACCGTTCCCAGGTAAGATCCGCTATGCGCTCGGTAACCTCTATCCAAATTTCATTGGAGAGGCGTTTCTTTTCTTCGTGCGTGATAAGTCCCATCTGGAAATTCTGATCAATTTCTTTAGCCTTGGTGTCTGCCTCGGCAATAATGCTGCCTTTTTCCGCAATAGATTTATTATCGAACACCGAAACGGAAAGTCCTCCGCAGAGTGTTGCTCCGTAAAATCCGATATCTTTAATTGCGTCAATCAAATGTGTGACTTCTTCCTTGGTATACATGCCGAATGCTTTGGTAACAAGTTGCTTTACCGTCGCGGCTTTCACCGGCGTGTTGATATACTGCAAGCCTTCGGGCAACACTTCATTAAACATGAGTTTGCCGACGGTCGTGACCGTCATCACCCCGTTAATCCGGATTTTTAGAGGCGTCCGGAGCGGCACCTTGCCGGACTGATACGCATAGATCGCTTCCGCGGAATCAGCAAAAATGTGCAGCGTTTTATCATCCGCATTTTCTGTTGATGGGTCGACCGTGGTGAGGTAGTAGCAACCCACAACCATTTCCTTATTCGGAACGGTGATCGGTGATCCGTCAGCGGGTTTGAGTAAGTTATGGGTCGGCAGCATGAGATCGATTGCTTCCTGTTGTGCGGAACCCGAAAGCGGGATGTGCACGGCCATTTGATCTCCGTCAAAATCCGCATTGTATCCGGCACACACACACGGATGAATCCGGATGGCAGCTCCTTCGATTAATACCGGGTAAAACGCCTGGAATCCGAGCTTATGCAGTGTCGGAGCGCGGTTTAACATAACCGGATGATTCTTGGTAATTTCTTCTAAGATGTCATAGACTTCCGGCGTTCTGCGTTCCAGTACGTTCTTGGCATTTTTCACATTGGGAGCGATCCCGCGCACAATCAGTTCACGGAGCACAAACGGCTTGAACATCTCAAGCGCCATTTCTTTCGGAAGTCCGCATTGGTTGAGCTTGAGCTCAGGACCGACCACGATAACCGATCGCCCGGAATAGTCGACGCGTTTACCCAATAAATTCTGACGGAAACGCCCTTGTTTGCCGCGGAGCATGTCGGACAAGCTGCGTAGCGGCTGGATCACGGTTCTGCTGCTTGGTCTCTGGGTCGCATCGATTAAGCTATCGACCGCTTCCTGAAGCATGCGTTTTTCGTTGCGTAAAATAATTTCCGGCGCACCCAAGTCCATCAAGTGCTTGAGCCTGTTGTTGCGGTTGATGACGCGGCGGTACAAATCGTTCAAATCCGAGGTCGCAAACCTGCCTCCGGTCAGCTGCACCATTGGCCGCAAATCCGGAGGAATAACCGGCAGCATGTGCATAACCATCCAGGCCGGATTGATCTTGGATTTCCGCATGCCGTCAACGACGCGCAAACGTTTCGTCGCTTTGACGTGGCGTTGTCCGCTGGAATTTTGGATTTCTTCCCGCAAATCCGCTGCGAGTTTGTCGAGATCAATTTTCTTGACGACTTCCAGCATCGCCTCTGCTCCCATGCCGACTTTCAAAAATGATGCGGCATCATAGTCCAAAAGCCGCAGATATTCATCTTCGGTAATCGTCACGCGGGGCTTGATGCTTTTTACAATCGCGGTAATCTGTTCGATGACCTGTTCTATTTTTTCTGATTCTTTCGCAACTTGGTCGTCGAGCGTCGCGAATTCCTGGCGCTCCCGCAGTGTCAACTCAGAAATCGCCAGATCCTGGGATTCTTTGCCTTTCACGGAGGCCGTGACGTCGGATTTTTCTTTGGCTATTTCTTTTTTGCGTTTTTCGCGATCGATATTTACCCGTGCCGTCAGATCGGCAATGCGCTTTTGGCCCTGTTGAGCCAGTCCGGTAAGCACTTTTTTCTTCTCATCGTCGTCAACGGCCACCACCAAATATTGCGCAAAGTAGATAACCCCTTCCAGCGCCCGCGGACTGATATCAAGAAGCAGTGATAATTTGCTCGGCGCTCCCTTGAAAAACCATACGTGGGCCACCGGGGCAGCCAATGTGATATGACCCATGCGTTCACGGCGGACTTTGCTCTGCGTTACCTCAACACCGCATTTGTCACAGACGATACCGCGGTACCGGATCCGCTTGTATTTGCCGCAGTAACATTCCCAATCCTTGGTCGGACCGAATATGCGCTCATCAAAAAGTCCATCTTTTTCCGGTTTGAGCGTCCGGTAGT
>JBBTWM010000007.1:0-14904 GCA_038062795.1 Patescibacteria group bacterium
ATCCTGCCTGTAACCCCTTGGCAAGTACTGAATCCGAACTACGTTTCATATTACATCGCCCGCAGGCGCTTAATCCGATCCTCAAGCGGCGGATGCGTATTAAATGCATTCGCAAACCAGGCGCCGAAATTTTTGCCCTTAAACGGATTGGTGATATACAAATGCGCCGTCGCATTGGTAGCCGCTTCCAACACTTCTTTATCGCGGCCTAATTTTTCCAACGCGCGTGCTAACCCTTCGGGATAGCGCGTCAATTTAGCTCCCCAGGCGTCGGCCAAATACTCGCGGTTACGCGAGGCGGCAAGCTTGATAAGCGATGCAATAATCGGCGATACAAGCGCCAACACTATACCCACCAGGAGCAGGATTCCCCCTAACCCCCGGTCATTATCCCGATCTCTATGACCTCCCCACCACAATGAACGCATAAACATGTCGGCCAGAAACGCGACCGTGCCGACCAATACGGCGACCACCGCCATAAGGCGGGTATCGAAATTCTTGATATGCGACAACTCGTGCGCGATCACTCCTTCGAGTTCCCGCCGTTCCAGCTGAGTTAAAATCCCTGTCGTAGCTACTACTACCGCATGCTCCGGGTTCCTCCCGGTCGCAAAAGCATTCATTGCCGTATCTTCGATGACATAGAGCCGGGGTTTAGGAATCCCTCCGGCAATTGCCAAATTTTCGGTAACGGTATAGAAATCAAAATCGCGCTTCCGGTCAGCGGGACGCGCACCCGACATGGCCAGAATAAGCGAGTCACCCCAGTAGTAACTGACAAAACTTGAAATAACGGAAAATACTACCGCAAGCCACATGAAGCTGTTGCCATACCCGAGCGACACTCCCAATACATAGGAAACCAGGATAACAAAGGCCACGAAAAAAGCCATAATCGCATAGGTCTTGGTAACGTTGGACTGTATGGCAGAATGAATAGTCATAGAAACGTGTAAGGGAGGGAATCACCCGAAGTAATCTCGCGCAATACTGAGTGCCCCGACGAATGCCCGGGATGACGTTTGTTTACTCGAACGACACCTTCACACTTTTCCGTTCTGCTTCATTTGCTGCAAAGAATTCCTTCTCCAGGAAACCGAGCATTTCATTAAACAATGTATTCGGGAACGTCCGAATCCGGATGTTATAATCATTGACGACCGAATTGTAATACTGTCTGCTGTAGGCAACTTTGTCTTCGGTATCCGAAAGCTCTTTTTGAAGGTGAACAAAATTTTCATTTGCCTTAAGTTGCGGATAATTTTCCGCAATGGCGAACAACTTTCCCAAAGCGCCCGTCAGCATATCACTGGCCTCAGCCTTTGCCGGCAGAGATTTAGCCCCCATCAAAGCGCTACGCGCTTTGGTCACATCGGAAAATACGGTTTTTTCGTGCTTGGCATATCCCTTTACCGTGCTGACGAGATTGGGGATTAGATCTGCCCTGCGCTTGAGTTGGATATCTATTTGGCTCCATGCTTCTTCTATCTGCGTTTTGAGCGTTATGAGTCCGTTATACAGCGTCCAGAAGTAAATAAGCACCAATGCTACGACTCCTCCCAAAATATATAAAATATTCATACAAAACCTCCTTTACTTTACCATTTGTAATTTGCCATTCACTATGCGTATATCACCACGGTCAAATGCTGCAAAGTGCCCTTGTCTGGTTCCATTAAATATTTTCTCGTGATACGGCCTTCCCACAAAATTTATTCCGTGTTCGGCAGCTAAGTGACCGTCTATCGCATCAATATCTTCCGGATTCGCTTTCCATCCTACGGGAGTTATCAAATTCAACGCAAACCATTCCCATACTGTTAACGCTCTTTGCTCAGTCATAACATATTATTCTCGAATCAACCATGACTTAAAATCAGTATACCCTAAAGCGTTTACGATGTCACGTTTGGTTGCCCAGCCCCGGCGTGCGACGGATACTCCGTAGCGCATCAGATCCATGTGTTCACTCGCGTGCGCATCGGTGTCAATTATCAGGCGCAAGCCGCTTTGTACCGCGTCATAGACCAAGATATCGGGCAAATCGAGACGCTCCGGAAATGCGTTTATCTCAAGGACAATATCACGTTTTTTGATCACATCAAACACCGTTTCCCAATCCGCGTCTACTCCCTCACGACTACCCAACAGTCTCCCGGTCGGATGCCCCAAAATACGTACTTTGGGATGCGCGTGCAGGGCTTTGATCAGCCGCTCCGTAACCTGATTTTTCGGTTGGGTAAATGCCGAATGAATCGAAATGATCACGCCGTCAACATGCTCCATGGCCGTATCCGGTAAGGCTAAAGTGCCATCGGGTAAAATATCTACTTCACACATTACAAACATGTGGACGTTTTTTTTGTCTTTGTGCTTCCACGATGCATACTGTCGCACGTATGCTGCTTGTCTTCGCTTCATGATATCTGTTATCGCGCCTTCAGATTGATTGGCGCGCGGATTGTGATCGGAAAATCCGATGTATTCGTATCCTAAATCCGCGGCTTTGGTGAACAGTTCATGAATGGAATTTTTTCCGACGTCATGCGATGAATGCAGGTCATAACTGGAATGCACATGGAGATCGCCCCGGATATCCCTTGGCTCCACCAATGCCGGCAATGTATGTTTTTGAGCTGCAGCTATCTCCCCTTTGTCTTCCCGAAGTTCCGGAGGTATGTACGGCAAGCCGATCGCCTTATACAAACCTTCTTCTGAACTGTATTGTTTCATCTTGCCGCTTTTTACCGATTTGATACCGTATTCATTGAGCGACATGCCCTGCTCGAGTGCGAGCGAGCGAAGCGCAATATTGTGATTTTTGGATCCGGTGAAATATTGGAGCATCGCGCCGTACGCCTCCGGCGTTTGCACCCGCAGGTCCGCCTGTCTTCCGTTGGAAAGCAGTAACGTCGCACCCCTCGGGCCGTGATCGATAACTTTTTGGTGCGGGAATGTAAGAAACTGCTTCAAAACAGCCTCCGGTTTGCGGGTCGATACCGCAATGTCTATGTCTCCAATAGTCGACACTTGCCGGCGCAAACTCCCCAGCACATCCACCCGCTCAACTGATCCGCCTTTTTGGATATGCAAAATCACCTCACGGGCCACTTCGTCTGCATACGGCAACGGCATACGGTTTTCTTTGATCGCACCGCGCTTATAAATCGCGATGGCTTCCAAAATGACCGACTGGGACTTCTCACCGAATCCTTCCATCGGCGCGATTTTCCCGGCCTTGGCTGCTTTTTCCAAATCAGCAATGACGGTTTTGGCATCGTTAAGCTTCAACGTCGTTACTAACGTAAATGCTTTTTTTGGGCCTAAACCAGGCACACGCAGAAGGGGGAAAATGGCTTGCGGCACGCTGGCAAACACCGTTTCCCAATGTTTTGATTTGCCGAATCGGAAAAGTTCGTCCAGGTTGCTTGCAATGCCGCCGCCCACGCCGGGAATATCCTCTAGTTTATGATCATCCCAATAATCCTTTACTTCACTCGTCAAATGTTCGATGCTATCTGCGGCCCGTTCATAGGCGATGATGCGGAAACGGTTTTCTCCAAGTACCAAATACGCAGCGGCAACTTTACGCAACAATTCTGCTATTTCTGGATTTGTCATACTCTATGGTTTCCCTGATCATAACAAATCGCTTGAACGGCCTCAAATATCATGATAAGATTCTACAAGTTCTAGGGATCGTAGCTCCCGTCGCCGAGCTACGCACGGCAAGACGGGCCCGTCCGCACTGCGAAGCTGTGCGTCGGGCAGCGGAAGAATATGTTTTTCTATACATATGTATTAAAAAGTAAGAAAGATGATAAGTTATACATAGGATCAACAAGTGACATAATAACGAAATTAAAATCGCATAACTCAGGAGAAGTGCAATCAACGAAATCGAGAAGGCCCTTTGAACTAATATACTTTGAAGTATGTACTAGTAAAAAGAAGGCGGAGGAGAGAGAATTATATTTCAAAACTGGATTTGGAAGAGGGTATCTAAAAAATCGACTGTAACTAATGGGATCGTAGCTCAGCCTGGTTAGAGCGCCTCCCTGTCAAGGAGGAGGTCGCCGGTTCGAGTCCGGTCGGTCCCGCAGCACAAGAATTTTTCTTGTTCTATGCAACATACCATTGAAGCAAATTGGTTTGATCATGCTGCGAATACGCTCGTACGAATCGCAACCTTGGGAAGACGTGGCGTTCAGCGGTCGGAAAAATTTATAGAGCTTGACCATGCGGATCAACAAAAAGGTCAATCATTAACGCAGCGCATACAAGACTCAACGACGTTACTTTATTGGGATAATCCAAACTTGAGAATTATACCGAGATTTAAAATAGTCAAGTAAGCCTGTTCACATATCTCTGCCTGGAATGGAGGAAAACACATACAGCATGGTAGAACAACTCAAAAAAAAATTAAGTAACCCCGATTCACTGGTTTCACTTTTCTTAGGTATTGCAGTCGTTACGGTTATCATCGTGATGATCTTTAATTACATCAAAGAACGAAATGCAACGACTGGTACCCAATCAGACAAAAAATCCGAACAAAATGCTACAGGAAGTGCAAAAGCATCAACGCATACCGTCGTAGCAGGTGAAACATTATGGAGTATTGCGGCATCGACAATCGGCAGCGGATATAATTGGGTCGATATTCAGGAAGCAAATAAGATAACAACTCCGGATAACATAGAGGCTGGGCAACAGTTGGCTATTCCGGCGGTTGCCAAACGCGAACCCGGACAAGTCGGATCTGCGTCTGTAGAAGTCAAACGACCGGCAGACGGCAAGTACACGGTTGTCAAAGGCGATTCGCTTTGGAATATTTCACTGACCGTGTATGGCACGGGGTTTCGATGGACCGAAATTGCAAAAGCAAATAATTTAGCGAATCCGGACCTTATCTTTAGCGGCAATATTTTAGTACTGCCATAATTTCTTGTCATTCCCGTGAAAACGGGAGTCCGGTTTTTTGTGATATAACAGCGCTTTTTCGCTGTGGTACAGTAGTATTTGGGAGTAGTCCAAATGGGCTAATCCCAGAGCGCGGGCGTAGTACACCGGTAGTATGTATCCTTCCCAAGGATAAGAAGAGGGTTCAATTCCCTTCGCCCGCTCCGACAGTGCGTTCTTATTGCAAAAATTCCTTAATATTCTCCAGGTGTTCCTCGTAGGTCACCGCACAGTGGATTTGCCGGTCAGAGGAGTGCAGGTAAAAAATACAATCCGTTTCCTCAGGATTAAGCACGGCCTCAATTGCCGCAATTCCCGGATTACTGATCGAACCCGGAGGCAAGCCTTTGTTGCGGTACGTATTGTACGCGGATTCCAGGTATTTATCCGCAGGCACGACCCTTTGCCACCATCCCGCCTCGCTGTTTCCCTTTATATATTGTAGGGTTGCATCGATCTCCAGGCGCATGTCGATATCCAGGCGTTTCCAGATAATGCCCGCGATAAGGGCTTTATCGCTGTCGCCTCCGCTTTCCCGCTCTATAAGCGATGCGATTTTTACCGCCGTTGTCCACTTCACGTTCTGCGCGGCGAATTTATCAACATACGGACCAATTTTTTCGTTGAAATGATCGATAAAACGCTGGGCTACGGCAGACACCGGTTCGTCACTCGGAAGTAGGTATGTGTCGGGGAAATACACGCCTTCGCGGTATTCCACGGAATCCTTATTGAACGCATTCCATTCTTTCTCCTGCTCCTCCGTCCAACCGAGTTTAGTGCCGAGGAGCTCTCCTATTTGCTCTTTCCGCAGGCCCTCCCGCACACTTACCCATACAAATTGCGGGGCCCGGGTGAGCTTTGTGACTATGGTCCAGCCGCTCATAGAGGGATTCAATCTATATCCTCCGGGCACGACACTTTTGCCCGGCGCCATAATTGTCATAAACCATCTGAAGGCTGTTTCGTTTCGGATAAGATGCTGCGTAAAGAGCGCAAGCGGCACGTCGAAATCCACAGGCTGCTTGCGGCACGACAAATACTATTTCGGTAGTACTTGAACTCAACGGTCCAAGCAATTGCCATAGGACAACGGTAATACTGCCTAACGCAAGTACAAACGCAAGAACGAAGGATAGGATTTGTTTCATCGTGTATGGGAAGTGATTTTCCCATGATATACCGAAAAAACCCAAAATAGCAATTGAGTCGGGTTTTTCCGGTATCCACCCAACTAATCCGTTTTTTCGCCCTCACGGGCTGTAAACCGGATAGTTTGGGTGTACAATCTATACATGCAAAACTCCATAACAGTGCTTACTCCCACGGACTGGACAGACTATGAACTCATAGACAGCGGCAATGGCGCGAAGCTGGAACGCTTTGGCGCCTACATCATTGCGCGCCCGGATCCCCGGGCTATTTGGCAACGAAGGGCGCCTGCCGAAACGTGGGAAAACGCTCAGGCAACATTCGTACGCGGAATCAATGATGACGGACATTGGGATATCAAAAATGCCCCGCCAAGCGATTGGTCTGTGCGGTACCACGACCTTGTGTTTACCCTCAAGCCTACGTCGTTTAAACATGTCGGCGTATTTCCTGAACAGGCCGTAAACTGGGCTTGGATGCAGGATCGCATCATAGGACACAAGGCAAAAGTGCTGAACTTATTTGCCTACACCGGCGGAGCTACTATGGCTGCAGCCATTGCAGGCGCAGAGGTCACCCATGTAGACAGCGCCAAAAGCACGATTGAGTGGGCCAAGCAAAACGCAGCAGCATCCGGGCTCTCCGGTGCTTCAATCCGCTGGATCAACGATGATGCCAATAAATTTGTGCAACGCGAAGCACGCCGCGGAAACACCTACGACGGATTTATTCTCGATCCGCCGCGCTTTGGCAGGGGACCGAAAGGCGAAGTGTGGAAAATAGAGGAAAACCTTCCCCCGTTACTGGCAGCCATCCGCCCGATTCTTGCACATCAGCCGCTTTTTATTCTTATCAATGCATACACCGCGGATCTATCAAGCATCGTCATTTCCCATCTGCTTGCCGATCTGACCCGCACGCTCCATGGGACAAGTACGGCAGGTGAATTAGTGTTGACCGATACGACAAGCGGCCGACTGCTCCCGAATGGTATCTTCGCGCGCTGGCAGGCTTCCTGAGGCTCACGTAATTTGCTACAATAGATCCACAGAGTTACATCTCGCCTCCTTAGCTCAACGGCAGAGCAGCGGTATCGTAAACCGTAGATGTCAGTCCAATTCTGACAGGGGGCTCCATTTGAGGTAATATGATAATTGATGACAATTCCTTCAAATCCTAACTATCAAGAACTTTGGCTCCGATGGGGGGGGTTAGCAATCCTTGATAATGAGCAATCCAACGATCTTCTTAATCACTTACATGCGGAAGTAAAGGCAGGATGCGAACTCATCGGAAAAACTGCAACCGAACAGGTTACGTCAGGATCAAGTAGCATTTTCGAAAAAATACTTCCGCACATCTATTCCACAACTGTTTCCTCGGTATACGGAGGGTATTTCCTGTTTCTTCTCGTTCACAAAATAAATCCGGAGACGGATAATTTGAAAGACCGCAATAGTACTACGCAACTTGGAGAACTATGGGTGCAAGCGTTTGATAAAAAAGAACTGGATAAAAAAATCAAAAGTATTGATCCAGTCATCCAACTGATGCTCGATAAAATAGCGGAAATGCGATTGGAGCAGCTTATTGCGCTCACTCCTGAAATCATCAAATGGAAATACCAGTCCGTCGTTACCATCCAGCAACATATCTCTTGGTGTGTCTATCAAGGATATCTCCTTGGTGAATTTGAACAGAACCTCGCGGAAAACACTCTATGACGGAAACAGGTCCGGGACCATCTACTAAGCAATACAACTTTGAATCCGGCGGAACGCTTACAATCAAGCACGGTAAGGACGACGTGATTTCCAGTACCATCGGACATCTCGTAGGAATTCAGACAAGGCTCCTTATTGGAACACCACGAGAAATTTTTCAGGAGCCACCGAAAGAGTTGATGGACGAACTGTACGAACGATACAAAGATGTACCTTGGAAAGGAGATTTACTTGTACGCGTCGGATACGATTCCATTATTGAGGATTATAAGCGCCTGTTTGGAAAGGGAATAAAAGGAAGGCCTAACGTCTTTCTCCGAATACTGGGAGCACCTTCGATCCTGAAAGACGCCCTGATGGCAAAGTTGTCCAAAGCCGATCATTTTAATCCACTCACTAACACAGTGACCGTCTATCACCCTAAATTAGCCGTCGGGATGCACGAACTTGGACATGCGGAGTTTTGGGATCAATCGAAACATAGAGATTTATGGACCGGAGCGATGATAGCAAGTGAATATATTGGACCTTTCAATTTTTTCAAACCCGCAAAATCTAACAACGAAATGAGGTTAAGAAAAGCACTCGCTACTATTCCAGGTTTCCGCTTCTATACCGAATGGAAAGCATCACAAAATGCCATGAAGCATTTCAAAACCGACAAAGAACAAACAGAGGGCATGAAGTTATTGGAACCGGCGTTCGGTAGTTACACAGGATTTGAAGTTGCAAATGTCTATGACATTCTCCAAAAGGACCAAAATGATCCTTTACGATCATACATTATTACTCATGGTATAGCTCCTATCGTAGGCCTTATCGGAGGACACTTAGCTGCGCGGGTACCAAAGGAACGAAAATCGAGTTTCGGTATACTTTTTCAACAAGAAAAACCAACTGAATCATTAGAAAAAAATCAAGTATTGGTTGGGAGCAGCAAACCTCAAACCATAAACTGATTTCAAGTGCAACTCCCCTAGAGGTGCTATCGTTAATTTATGAGCGCCAAAAGGGCTACGGTATGTGGTGGATTAGCAGCACTTTTTACCCCTTTTTTCTTGCCACAGCATCATTTATGTATTTTTGATAAAATAAGTTCGGGCTAGGTTGTAAACACACTCCATGATTACCTCACGCCTCCGAAGAGTTGAAGAAAAAAATGCTTCGCGAAGAATCGCGATCGCCCTTTTTGGCACGATCGGATTGTTGGTATTTTTCGGAATATTCGGAATCCGGTTGCTTATCGGATTCAGCCTGCTCGTTGACCGCATCCGTGGCATTTCACCGTCTACCCAGCAACAGCAATCACTTATCCTCCCGCCTGTCCTCGATCCTCTCCCGGAGTCTACCAACAGCACAACCATTACAGTCCGGGGAACAGCAGCACCCAAATCGGAACTTATCCTGTACGTTAATGAAAACGAATACAAAAAACTCACCGTTGCCGATGAGGGGACCTTTGAAATCAAGGATATTCTGGCAGAGGAAGGCTCCTTCACCGTCAGCGCCAAGGGTATTGACGAAAAAAATAATGTGAGCGACTTATCTAATGTCATCACCACCATAGTCGACCGTACCGCACCCAAACTTACGGTTGATAAACCGGCGGACAGCATTACCGTCAATGACGGAACCCATAAGGTTTCCGTAGACGGGCTGACGGATGAGGATATGAAAGTTACGATTAACGGACGCATTGTCGTCGTCAAGTCGGACGGGTCATTTAGCTACAGTATGCCGCTTAATGACGGAGAAAATATTCTCTCAATTGTATCCCGGGATCCTGCCGGAAACGAAACAAAAGTAGAACGCAAAGTTATCTATCAGCCGTAAGATGCCGCTCCATGGCTCCGGTAGAGAGCCATATCCATGCCATAACCCAGGGATAAAACAAACTATTGATAAACAAACTGTGGGTCATGAGGGCCGCAAGGACACTTATGTAGCCGGCTGCAGCTATACGTACTTTATCTTTGCCCCGCAACCCAGAAATTCCCAAACGGAATAAACGCACGATTAACCAGCCGTAGACGAGCATCCCGATTGCCCCGGTCGTTGCACCGACAAAAAGCATGCTGGTGTCGAGTCCCGATCCTGACCGCGACGGAATCACCGCTTCATCGATCCAACTCCGCTCAGTCGCCACAAACCGCAAGAGGTTAAACCCGTGCCCGAATACCGGCTTTTCACGAATAAGGACCATCGCACGCGCTGCGTTCCCCAGCCGGGCATAAGACGAAACGGTGCGGAAAAGGTTTCTCCCCTCCCCGGTATGCGGAAGAATGAGCAATGCTGCAATAATCGTGGCCGTAATACCCACCATGAACACCTTCCGCTTCGTGAGTATACCGAAAACCAACAACCCGACCCCAAATGCTACAAGACTGCTTCGGGAATACGTAAGGATAAGTGCTCCAATGGTCATGACAAGCCCGATCATTTTTCCCGCCGTATAATTTCGGGCTTCTGCTGCAGTTAGCAGCATCAGAGCCGTGACCCCCAGGATAATTCCGGTAAAATTCGGGTCCAGTAACGTACTGAAAAGCCGCTGATAATGCGGATCCCACCCGAGATAATACAGATTCCGTAGATCCGGATACCATATATATTGCATTAGCCCCATGCCTGCTATCCCTATCCCGGAAGAGATGAGCACAACAAACCACGTGCCGGGGGCTATAAGAGGACCTGCCGCCACCCAATACAATGCAGCATAGGTGAGCCACCGTAAAACATATAACAATCCTCCTCCGATCACATACGTCGGCACTATTCCCAGGGTCAACGCAAGAGAAATGATGGTAACGGCTCCAAACCCGAGAATAGGAGCCCAAAGGGGCGGGATAAAACGCCTGCCCTGCCTGTCCTGAGTCTTTCCGAAGGAAGCCAGTCGAATGGGCTTTTTGGACTTTTGACCCGCTGCATAAAACAGCATGAGCATCACAGCCGCGTCAAGCAACGTCACACGTATACCGGCAACAAACGGCAGTGAGGTAAGCTGCCCGCCTACCAAACCCATTATCAGCATCGTGAGAACAAATATCTGCATATTAGAGCGTCATACCCCAGAGAATGAGCGCACCGATGCTACCATGCGATGCGATAAGCCACCCTAAGGGCATGGTATCAAGAAATTGACTCGAGGCAAAATTCCAGCTGATGAGGAAGTAACTTACGGCGATAAGTCCCCTCATCCTCAATGACGTATGACGCGCCCACAGCATGAGGTACGTCGGCAACAACAACACGAAATGGTGCTGCCAGGCAATCGGCTCAATAAGCAGCAATGCCGGCATATAGGCCCATATACTTTCAGCAAATGGCCTCTGCTTTTTCCCTAACGAATAGCAGGTAACAGAAAACACACCAATCACAACGGCGAGATATATCCAGGCAGAGGTGATACCACCGCGCACCAATAACCCGGTCAAACTCTGGTTATAATAAATGCCCGCATCCGCTAGTCCCCGGCTAAGCGGCGCTAGGCGCTGGCCATATATCGTATAAGCCTCCGTACCCCACAGCATGACAGACACCGCAATAGCAGTACAAAGGGCACAAACCGCTGCCCCGATCATCTTCCATTTCCGGCATATAACCATAACCGGCAACAACAATACCAACTCTGGTTTGAGTAGCCAGGAGACCGCCATCACAACTCCTGAAATCATGCTCCGCTCTTGGCGCTCAAGGGAAACAGACGCAACAACCAGGGCAAGGGCAATCAAATTCACCTGTCCCATGCCCAACGTAAACTGCGTAGGAAATGACAGATACGCAAGCGCGGCAATCAGGGCAAACACACGGGCATTTTTTACCCCGACTGACCGACCAACGGCAATGACGACTGCGAAAAGACAAAAGAACGAAAGCAAAACCCATATCCCCTGCGCCACACCATACGGCACATACTGAAGCGGAGCATACAGGAGCAGTGACGCCGGAGGCAACAAATGAATCGGTACGTCGAGCGTTCGTACTGCTTCCTCCGATGCCTGGTAGTAATAGGCGAAATCCGGGGCACTCGTCGTAATAATATGCCACAGGGAATAGACAGCTTTTATCGCGGTGAGCAGGATGAGGAAAGATACCACGATATCAGTCAACCGTGGTTTTGCTGAAGCTGCCATAGTTTTGCCCGCGTCAAAAATGAATGAAAACTCATCATGAGGGCAACCACGATGCCCGGCATGCCATCCATGAATCCCTGACGCAGAATATAGTTTTGGATAAATTTCCCCACGGGGTATGCGACAATCTGCCAGCCGGAAACGCGTATGCCCTCATGGAAAAAATGAGTAGCGTTCATAGTCGAGTACGTATTTATATCATCCAAAAAATGTGCGACATCCGGGTGGGGAGTATGCTGGAGCGCATTGTGTAGTGTCCCCACCACGCCGGTGATATTCCACACTTCGTGCACCGGGCGCTGCCAGAGGCCTTTTCCTTTTTTTGCCAGCCGCAACAAACGCACATTCTGTGTTTCCCCATGCCGCAGGGGTTTGCCCCACATCACATCCTGCCGTTTAAGGTAAAATCCATTGCTGTCAACCTTTTGCACTGCTTCCTGTATCTCGTGGGCCAATGCGTTGGAGACTACTTCATCGGAATCCACAAAAAGCACCCACTCCCCGCGCGCTTTTGACAATCCGAAATTCCGTTGTGTTGCGAAATTTCCGTCAAGCCCATGGGGATATACAATGACTCCGGTTTTTTCGGCGACAGAGGAAGTCAAATCCTTCGAGTGATCGTCTATAACCAGGATTTCATCGCAAAATTTGAGGCTTTCTAGTGTTGCCGCGAGGGTATCTTCGTTGTTATGCGTGAGGATAACTGCGGATATACCCATACGTTTGATTCATTGTATCATACGCATCACCATAGCTCCGGCAGGCGGCATTGGGTCATCTTCACTGTCTGAGAAGTTGCTCATACACCCGTGCAATCTGCGCGGATCCAACGAGGATATCATGCGTATTGACGGCCCGCCTGCGAGCACGTGTTGCAAAATCCGTTCGTTTTTTCGGCGACAATAAAAATTCTCTAATCCCGCGGGTAAAACCCGCGACATCGCCCGGTGGCACGAGGACAGCCGCATTTCCGACGTTTTCCGGAATCCCGCCGCTTACCGTGGTGACGATAGGCAATCCGCTTGCCTGCGCTTCCAAAAGCGCCATACCGTACTGTTCCTCCCACGTACGCGTGGGCTTACTTGGAGCGACAAATAGGTCCGCCTCGCGGTAGTGTCGGGGCATTTGATCATATGTAGCACTCTCAACCCTCAAGTGCCAATTTTTTAGAATTTCCGGTAAAACTGCAGGGATGGCTTGCCGCAACGATCCACTACCAATAAACACCCATTCAACGCGATAATCGGCAAGGCGCGGGTCTTTGGATAACAGCGACATAGCGCGCAAAACATCGCTCACCCCTTTTTCCGGTTCCAGCCGGCCGCAAAACAATACGGTAAACGACCGCTTCCTGGCATCTCCCAGACGGGCAAGCCAATGCGTATCGGGAGCAAACTGCCTGGTATCGATATGCGCGCCGATCACCGAAATTTTATGCGGATCCGTGCCTTCGGTAATCAATGCAGACTTCGCTTTTTGTGTCACGGCGATGATGTGATCGAGTTCCCGGCGGGCCCGCTCTTTATATTCTTTTCTTCCGCGGATACCTTCATTGTTATTGGCAATGGTCTCCCACACGGTCGCGACGACGCGGCGCACCCAGCCTCGTTTTTTCGCTTCCAGGCATTGTTGGGTATAGCGAAAGTATGTCTCGGCGGTATGGGCGATATCATATCCCCGGAGTTTATGTTCCAACCCATACAGATAGTGCGCATCAATCAAAAGCCTATTAAGAACAGGCATTTTGTACGGGAAATCAGGCAGGTCCATAGGAGAGGGAAGTTTGATAACAGGAAATAGAAAATTCTCATGCAAGGGAGCCAGGGAACCAAAAGCCGTCATCCGGTACCGCCTGGTCAACGGCTCAAAGCCCTGCAACTCGTAGCGGTTGAGGAATTTCCCCCGGACAATGGCAACTTCCGGTTTTTTCATGAGCGGGGGGAGTGCGTGAGCATAACGTCATGTACCGTTTTGGCAAATGCACGCCAGGTAAATTGCTTCGCCCGCGTTTTACCGTTTAGGATACAGCGCGTCCGCAACGTTACATCATCGATCATCTTCGTTATCGCGTTGGTGATCGCCTGTTCGTCCTCGGGGTCGACTAATATTCCCGCATTACCGACAACCTCCGGGTATGCCCCTGCGGTAGACCCGATGACCGGACACCCGCTGGCCATCGCTTCCACAACCGGCAAGCCGAACCCTTCGATGAGAGAAACCGTCAGCATGGCAATGGCACCGCGGTAATACCCGGCGAGCGTTTCATCGTCCACAAATCCGATGATCTCTACCCTGCTCTGGAGCCCAAGCGAGTTGATCGTTGCCGATATGCCGGGGTCCAGCCAATAGTCGCTCCCCACGAGCACAAAATCATACGTTTCTTTGCTCTGGGTGAGAAATGCCGCAAACGCGCGAAGCATCATCGGCACATTCTTGCCGGGCTTGAGCGATCCGACGAAAAGAAAATAGGGATGTTTCCGGGTATGTTTTTTGCCGGTAGGATGAAAGTACTTTTCCACACCGAGATAGGCCACCGTAAGCTTCTCTTTCGGCACATGGTAGATTCTGCGGATACTGTCGGCTGATGATTGTGAAATAGTAACGATATGACGGGCCCGTCGAACTACCGCCGCAGTTTGGATGGTCAGGGCAAAATGTGATTCGCGGTAATACTCCGGGTGATCCAAAAATCCGACGTCATAAATGAAGCCAATTTTTTTAATGTCGTACAATGTGTAGGGCAATGATTGGGATATGCCTAAGTACGTATCTACCGGGTTTATCATCAACTCCAGCGGCTGCCATATTTTTTGAAATCCGGGGCGCGGCAACTGGATAAATTCAACATTGGATTTCCGGAAATTGCGGCTTCCCCCCTCTCCCCTGCTGAAGCTATAAACCCTATAGTTACTTTTCACATCAACGACCGG
>JBBTWM010000007.1:15004-18858 GCA_038062795.1 Patescibacteria group bacterium
CCTCTCCCCTGCTGAAGCTATAAACCCTATAGTTACTTTTCACATCAACGACCGGCAGTTCTTTCACGAGATTGTATGCGACACGATACACCCCGACTTTGAGCCGATCATCGGTAATGGATAACGCCCCTCCGTCTATACCTACCTTCATACTCCCCTGCCTTCCCAGGCTCCGTAGCGTCGGAATACGTAGTTCCGAAGTCCCCGCAGCGCTCCCTTTTCCTGACGCATGATGTGTTCTGCTATCGTCTTCGCACTGCGGAAAAACTCGTAGAGTTTAACCGAAGCCGGAGCGAGGCGCTCTACGAATAGCATATGATTGCGCGCAAGATAGTATTGGTGGGATAGGGAGCCCCTGCCCAGCGATGCGGATTCCTCATGCGTTGCATCGTCCAGGGCAATCTTGGTAAACGGGAATCCGGCAAGCTTGGCCCGGACACAATAATCCGCATCTTCATAATAAAGGAAGTACGGTTCATAAAAATATCCGATCTTGCTGACGACTTTTTCGTGGATTGCCAGGCATGAACCCGTGAGATAGTCGGTTCGGTCCGAAGGCAGCATAGTTGTCCACCGCCTGGCATCCAGTCCCGCGCCGAACGGCCCGGCTATACACGGAGAGAGATTTTTGAGCGCGCGGATAAGCGTTTGGATTGCAGTTTTCGTAAACGACATATCCTGGTTAAGCAGAACAAACCACTTCGCTCCCAAGCCGCTTGCGTGGTGTATGCCGATATTGGCTGCCGCACCGTAGCCTAGATTTTTGAACTGAGAAAGAAGCGTGGCGCGTCCGACGCCGTCGATTGCCAGTGTGCCTCCATTATCGACAACAATGACGGGATACTCCGTAAGCAGGTTCAGCAGTCGGCCGAACTCTTCCATCTTGGGTTTATACGCAATGATGATAAAGGCTATGGTCATGTTCATTTGCGTGTATACAACCAGCCGCCGGGAACCGGTAGCGCGCCTATCTTTTCATACTTCGCCTCAACGTACAAGAGCAGGTCGGCAGGTGCGTAATCCAGGTAGTACCCGTCCTTCTGATGATAGGGAATATACAGAATATAAGGAACTTTTTGCGACTCAAGGGAAGTAATGATGCGCTTCTGCATACCAGGGAGTTGTGCATTCCAGGGAAACAACGGTACCCACGGCAACACCGCCGGACGCTCATTTCTGCCAAAGTATAAGTAATCATAATTTCCCAGGACATACACGGGTCCCGGTGCATGCGTATTGGCATACGACAGCAACTCCTGATAGCGCGCATCAAAAAATGTCGGCTGCATCGGATCCCGAAGCACCGTAAACACGCGGAAGCTTCTCCAACTGCCCAAAGTCACCAAACACAACAGGACAATGCCAACACTAACAACGGACCGCTTCTTGGCAGCATACATGGTCGCGATACCAACGCCGACGCCCACAGAAATGAAGGCCAACATAGGCTGAAGCCTATGCAATCCCCACCGCGGAAGACCCGAGAGAAGAAGCGCGGCAGTCAAAGCAATAAGCAACCAAATCTGCTTTTTCTGCCGGAACAAGAGAAGAACGGCTATGGGAATAAGCGCCGGAATGATAAGCGTGATATCTCCCCGCGTCGGCGGCAAGGCATACATGCTGGCACTACTACTAAGTTTGAAGAGAAATCCAAACACCCAGAATCCATACTGGCTTCCCGCTCCGAGCAAGACGAAATAGCCCCACACCAAGAGGTTAGCCGCTACCGCTATGGCCCCGATGCTTACCGCATGGACAAAACCCCGTTTTTTATCCGTATGGGACAGCCAGACAAATAGACACACGGTACCAAGCGGCCAGACCGCCGTTTGTTTGATAAGGGTTGCTATTGCGAGCATCAGGCCGATCGAAAGTGCTCTGCTCAGTCGTGGTTTTTCGAGATACCCGAAAGCGACCATATAAATCATCAAATACATAGGCGCAAGAATAGTTTCATACCAGATCGTATTGCCGGAAAATATCGGCTGCCACAGGACAAAAAAGAACAGCGCAATAATACTTGGCCAAACTTGTTTGGTGAGTTTTCGCGCCGTGAGATACACCAGCACGTCTGTAAGAAGAATAAATCCGTACGCAATTAGCTTCTCCGATGCTGTGCTGTATCCGATCAATGAATAAAGGACGTGCAGGAGATAATATGCACCGGGAACATAGGCCAGAACGACATCACGATAATACACAAGCCCCTTCGTGAGAAACCATGGGTAGAGAAGCATCTCCGGCCAGTCGACAAACGTGGTGTGGGTTAGATAAAAAAGGTGTGCTCCAAGACCGGCACAAATAAAGAGTGCCTCAAGCCAAACAGATTGTTGTATCTTCCTGTACCATTTCACTGTAAATCCTCGCCAAATATATTAACGTGTTAACATGGTAACATGCCTGCACAGGCAGGCATGTTAGTACGCAAATATATTTCTGAATAACAACAGCCAATACATAAGTGTTTCCAGGTATCCGAAGCAAAGTGCAATGACAATCCCGCGCCACCCGTCACGCCATCCCTCATCTTTCACCGCCCTCGCCCACACCATATGGGGACCATAAAGAAATAATTTCTTTACTGTTACTGATTCATGAGCCTTCCGTTTCTCCCCCGCCATCTGCCAGGCATATTTGGTAAACTTTCGGAGCACCTGAACTAGTGAACGATAAGAATCGTGATATATCACCCCATTTAGCTTCCCAACTTTGCCTCTAATAGTGATTTCCTCGTGCACATCTGCTGTTGTTATTGACCCAACCGTTTTTCGTATCAACCTAGTTTTAGAAAATACCTCACCACCATAAAAAGCTCGTCTTCCAAAAATATAGTTTTCATAAGGTATTTCATATCCAGATACAGTATTTGTTCGGTATTCAATCATTTCTTTAATTTCGTTCCTAAGGTGTTGAGAAACTGCTTCATCTGTGTCTATGATAAGTACCCACTCATACGAAGCCATACTAATTAAATTCTTCTTCCGTACCCCCAAAGGTTGATTATATGTCGAAGAAAGACCAATAAGTATTTGAGGATTAAGTTCTTCAACACTTTTCACAGCCCTTAACAAAAATTCATCAGGGTCTTTACAAATTATTATCACCGTAAGCATATTATTTCCTGACCAATACTACGGACAGTCCTCCTCTATTAATGATAGGTACCGCCTTTTCAATGAATATAAATACAGGGATCAACAAATAATATAGAGTTTTTGTTAGAGGGGTTCCTGAGAATTTCGCTTTAATATTTGACAAAAAATCCTCCTTATTTTCATATGTATATTTGGCTAAAATAGTAAAATCTTGACTAATCAAAATCTTGCATAGAAATGTGTATGAAAAATGTAGTATGTGATCCGGTATACACCACCAATCCCATTTGTCACCTGTTATGTTGGCCATAAAACTCTCGTAGTTCGGAGCTTGTACGAGAAGTAATCCACCTGGCTTAAGTACACGGCGAATTTCATAAAGGTTTTCATTTAAATCCTTGCTGTGTTCCAGGACATCAAAACACGTAATAACATTGAAGTAGTTGTCTCCATAAGGTATACGACGCAAAGTACCAGTCTTTATTGTTATTTTCGTATTTTTTTGAGCAACACTCCTTAACAGTGAACTTGGCTCAATTCCAAAAACCTTCCAATTATTGTTCCTGTCCTTTACATACTTTAGAAAGTAACCAGTTCCACAACCAACATCCAGAAGTTTGCCACCCCTATAATATTGCTCAATCAACTTAAGGTATTTCTCATATCGCACATACATCTTTGGTAACACTTGTACGTAATTATCTATGGTAATTAGACAGAAACGTAACCAAAATACAACGAAATGATCGGTTCAAGAAT
>JBBTWM010000008.1:0-3439 GCA_038062795.1 Patescibacteria group bacterium
TATGAACAAAGAGTTTCTTCCTACTCCGGAATACCAACTTGGTCGCGGCGGGTGTGAGGTGGGTGCGCCCTGCCAGTTTCATGCTGCTAAAGTCAGCGGTGAGTTTACGGGAATCAAAGGGGTGAAGGGATCGGTGAATCCGCCGGAGTCGGTGTGGAAACTGCCTCCCGGTTTACACTGGAAATCCCTTTCGGAGCAGCAAAAACAATCGATGCACGATGTGTGGGGCGTGTGGCAGGAGCAGGCCAAGAAAGAGGGGTGGTATCCTGCCGGCAGTTGGATGTCGAGTCCTGAGCAGCTTGAGCAATTTGTCGACACGATAAAAACATTGAAAGCCAACGGTCACCCGCTTACTAACTATTTACGCGTTGGTACAGCTTCGGGATCTCACACCATCCAAGAACTGGATGCACTCACGTTTGCCGGCATATCGGACGCGCATGTTTCGCTGGTGGAGCCATGTTTACCGCCGGGCGCCGAAAGCAAGAAATTGTTAGGGAGTCACGCGGGACTGTTGTTTCAGAGTGCGGTGGAACAGGTACCGGCATCGCTTCATGGGCAGTGGGACGTAGTGACTGCGCATTTTACCGAGTCGTTCGTGCCGACCATCGAAGAGTTTACAGGGAAACACATGGATCATGCATCATCGCTTGCCATGAAGCAGGGATTTTACAAAAAGATATTCGATCTCCTGGCGCCTCATGGCGTGTTTATCACCTGTATAGGCACAGGATCGCATCCGAGGAGGCTTCTAAGCGCGGACGAGATAACGTCTGTGCTCGTTTCATCAGGGTTTGAGAAACAATCCGTGATTATCACGCCGACGACGGAGTCTCTGGATTACGAGAACGGTCACTACCTTCCTGGTAATTATTTTGTGGTAGCGATGAAAGGTAAATATCCATGAAAACAACTACAAAATATATCAAAGTAGCATCGCATGAGGCAAAAAGGGGAGAGGTCAAGAAAGTCCTGCTCTTATATTCTGGCGGCTTGGATACCAGTGTCATGCTCAAGTGGATTGCTGACACCTACAAGGCCCAGGTGGTGACGCTTACCATGGATTTGGGACAACAGGGGGATGATCTCATTGCTATTCAAAAGAAAGCGCTCAAATTCGGTGCAAAAAAGGCGATCGTGCTCGATGTCAAAGATGAGTTTGCTCAACACTATATTGCATTGGGTATTAAAGCCAATGCAAAATATCAGGGCGAATACCATTTATCTACTCCCATCGGCCGCGCAATCACCGCCGCCAAAGCCATTGAAATAGCCAAGGAGGTGGGGGCAGATGCGGTAGCCCATGGATGTACCGGTAAAGGCAATGACCAGGTGAGGCTCGAGGGCTACATGCTTGCACTCAATCCTGATATCAAAATTATCGCTCCGGTTCGTGAGTGGGATATGGATCGCAATGAAGAAATTAAATATGCCGAAAAATACGGTATTCCTGTGCCGGCCAGTTTGGATTTTCCCTACAGTGTGGATGACAACATGTGGGGGATGACGTGGGAAGGCGGGGAGATCGAGGATCCGCAGTTTATTCCCAAAGTCGAAAAATTTTTAACGACGTACACGCTCGCGAAAAACGCGCCTGATACCGAAGAATTTATTAAACTTTCTTTTAAAAATGGTATTCCCATCGCGTTAAACGGCAAAAAAATGAAATTAGCCGCACTGATTATGATGCTTAATAAAATCGCGGGTGCGCATGGCGTCGGGGTGGTGCATCTGGTTGAAGACCGTCTGGTTGGCCTCAAAGACAGGGGCGTGTACGAGCTTCCGGCCGGGCATGTGATTATTTGCGCACACAAAGCGCTTGAGCAATACGTTTCGACCCGTGAATTAAATGAACTCAAAAACCAGCTGGATATCAAGTGGGCCTACCTTTGTTATGGTGCGAAATGGTTTGATCCGGTTATGGATGCGATTAACGCATTTAATGAAAAGGTAAATGAGAAAGTCATGGGGGAAGTTACTGTGAAGTTGTATAAAGGGGGCGCGACGGTCGTCGCCATGACCTCGCCTTTTGCCATGCATCACGCATCATTTACGACGAGCGGAGGCTACAAATATAACGTCAACGCAAGTGCGGGGTTTATCGAGGTCTATACGCTTCAGATGAAGTTAGCGAATCAAGTTATGAGGGAAGGATTCTAGAGCCTCCCGCTCCGGCACAAAAAGGTATAGAATATGGAGCAAATACCTATGAATCGAAAACGCGATTTTCTCTCAATTACCGATCTTACCCGCCGGGATATTCTGGATATCTTGGGTATTGCCGGTAAACTCAAGCGGATACTCAAAAAAACCGGCAAGAACAAGCCGCTCCTTAAAGGCAAGACGCTCATCATGATCTATGAAAAGCCGAGCCTTCGGACGCATGCATCGTTTGATATCGGTATGTTCCAATTAGGCGGTCATGCCCTCTACTTCGGGCCGGAACATATTGGACTTGGGGTTCGCGAGCCTGTGGAACATGCAGCTAACGTGCTGTCCCGCATGGGGAATGCGATTATGGCTCGTGTGTTTGCACATCAAACAGTTATGGATCTCGCAGCATATTCAACGGTGCCGGTTATCAATGGGTTATCCGATCTGGAGCATCCCTGCCAGATACTTGCGGATATCATGACGTTGGTGGAGAAGAAAGGCAGCCTGCATGGGCTTCATGTGGCTTTTGTCGGTGATGGGGATAATAACGTAACCCATTCACTTGCTCTTGCAGGCGGGTTGTTGGGGATGCATATAGCGGTTGCAAGTCCTAAAGGATATGGTATGCGAAGGGACATTGTAGACAGGGCTGGGAGTCTGGCCAAAAAGTACGGCGGTTCTATCACGGAAACGCAGGTACCCAAGGCTGCTGTACGTGATGCTGATGTTGTCTACACCGATACGTGGGTGTCGATGGGCGATGAACGGGAAAAAAAGAAGCGCCTTACGGCATTTCGTGCGTATCAGATAAATGCAGCACTTATGAGACTTGCTAAGCCGGATGCTATTTTTATGCATGATATGCCGGCACACCTCGGTCAGGAAGTAACCCAAGATATTTTTGACGGCCCTCAATCAGTCGTATACGATCAAGCAGAAAATAGGCTCCATGCGCAAAAGGGGTTGCTTGTGTTTCTTCTTAAACGGAGGCGGAAATGAAATGTATCATTGATCCCAAAATTTTTACCACGTTCCCCGGGGTTTCCATCGGCGTGCTGACTATATACGATATGGTAAATGATAGTAACGTCGAGGAAATTACTTCACTTCTCCGCCAGGAGGAAGCGCGGCAAAAAACAGCGTTAACCGGTATTGAATTAGGGAGCCTTCCGGAATTGTCAGCCTGGCGGGAAATATATCGTGCATTCGGAAGCAATCCCAAAGATTTCCGTTCATCTGTGGAATCATTGCTTCGCCGTGCCAGAGCCGGAGGCAAACCGATCCC
>JBBTWM010000009.1:0-8589 GCA_038062795.1 Patescibacteria group bacterium
ATAATTTCACCATCCCGAACTCTGGTGTAGATAAAAGAATGAGTGTTTCGGCAATAAGGGACAGGTGATTCATGAGTGTTGCGATGGAAAAGCCGAGATCGGACTCGGGTTCCCAGCGGTTGGTAATAGCGTCCAAAGAATTGTGGTCCGGGCCGTCAAAACCCAAAAGCTCGGCGGTCATCGTTTTATTCACCGGAAACGTCGTGCCGTAGGAAACAGTGTTGCCTAACGGATTCGTATTGTGGAGGGTAAACCAATTTTTAAAACGTTCTATGTCACGGACTATCATGCTGGCAAAGCCTGCCAGCACATGGCCAAACGTCGTAACCATTGCGTGCTGATGGTGAGTAAAACCGGGGAATGGCAAAGCTTTGTATGCATCCGCTAGCGAAAGAAGCGTATGAGCCAATCCGATACTATTTTTGACATAAACGAGTACTTGATCGCGCATGTACAGTTTCATATCCGTAACCACCTGATCGTTCCTTGAGCGTGCGGTATGAAGCTTACCGGCAACTTCAATGCCTAGTTTTTCCGTCAACCAAGATTCGATATTCGAGTGAACGTCTTCTTTTGAAGAATCGAGAGAAAAATTGCCTGATTGGGCCAATTTATCTAATTCGGCTATTTTGAAAAGCAATTTCGCCGCGTCGGAAACCGGTATAATCCCGGTTTTTGCCAGCATGACGCAGTGGGCTTTATTCACCCACAAATCGTACGCAAGGAGCGCAGCATCTGCCGCGGGCACACTCGCCACATCCCGTCCGGCAGTAAATTGAATTACCGCTTCGGAGGGTTGTACGGTAAACGCCGCGCCCCAGAGTTTATTGGTTTGTTTAGTTTTCATAGTTTTTCTCCAATGTCCCACATCCACCCGATCTTCCCTCTCGCCTTACCTACTATTCGTAGCGCGGCTCGAGGAGCGATCTTTGGCGGATTGATCGGCAATTAAGCTCATAAATATGAATTTATTCGCAAAATTGCCATCAAAAAATCCCCTTGGATCTCTCCCGGTAAAGACCGAGAGAAGTCCAAGGGGACGTATATACGTGGTGCCACCCCAGGTTTAGAAAAGTAGTTTATTAAAAACAAAAAATCCCCGTATTTACTCAGAAAATGCGTTGCATTATTCTGAGTTGCCTTGACGGAAGATCACTTTTCCCTCAAAAATGTTTCTTACTTGTCCGCCCCTTCGACAAGCTCAGGGTCTACGACTTTCTTCAGAAACCGGCTCCGGTGCTCGACACCATCATCGCCTATTTACTTGTAGAAGAGACTTTACTACAGGACCACACTCCTGTCAAGATATCAAAACATATCGTACCATATACGTATCAACCAATATCAGACAGAAACGGGTCCTATCGCGGGCTACGCACAATAAATTTCTTTTGTATATGATCCTCTACTGCTGGACGCAATTCTTGTGCTATCGCGTTTGCCTCCGGGTAAAAAAATGTGAAGTTCGTATATTTGCGAAAGATTGCATAGATTAAACCATGATCTCTCTCGAGAGGCAACCCGAAGAATCCATTTTTGATGTGTGCATACATCGCATCAACACGCTTGGGAGATAACACTTCTAAACCGTCTACATCGACCACGAGCTGTTCTGTCGGTGAAAAAACTTTGCCTTGCCGTGTGCGGTGTCCTGCATGAAAGGGGTGCCGCGCGATAATATCCAATAATTCCTGATTCACCTTGCCAAACCTATGATGCTCGAGATGTTTTCGTGCGGCAATCGGTGCCAATTTATACTCCATCCATTGACTATAAAATAGCGTAATGATATTAACCGGAAATGACGCACGGGCCTCATCGTGCAAACTATAAAAATCAAATGCGAGTGGCCAATCGATTTCTCCGATAAGTGACGGTCTGCGTTCAATCATCAACTCAGTACCATGAGCAAGCCCCAGAAGATGTGTGTTCGTGTGTGCGGTGTCGTGAGAAAAACGCATCTTCGTTTCCTGCAGGTGTGCGGTACGCAAGTTCTCAGACCGCAATCCTAACCCGTACGTCATGTTCAGGCGCATGACGGCCTGTGAATAGATCTCCGACCCGTGACGTACATGAAAAACATTTTCGATCATAGAAATGTTGAAAGCGCGCATCATCAAGCGCGCTTTTGTGATGTACACCAGCTAAATTATAGTAGAAATTAAACCTATAGTCAATTTATTTGAGGCTAATTATTCTCTGCTACTCCCACACCGAACATTTCCCAAGTTTGACATCTACCTGACAAACCAATGCGCGCCGTCGCTAACGATTTCAATATCTCCCTCTTTATCGGTTCTTAGCACTCGGACTGATTCATCTGCCAACAAAGAAAGAATTATTTGAGATGGATGACCATAGGTATTTCGGCCGACAGAAATAACGGCAAGTGTTGGTTTTAGCCAATCCAGATAGTCTGAAGACATTCCTGTCTTACTCCCGTGATGCGGCACCTTTAGCACTTCGATCGTTCTGTCTGCTAATGAGCTCCCGCGATACTTTGACTCGACGTGCGTATCTGCATCTCCCGAAAACCACGCATCAAACATGCCATACCGCACCCACAACACAATGGATCCGTCATTGAGATTTCCGGTACTTGCCCCGAGAACCGACGACTCATATGAAGCTACACGCGGCTTCATACCGGCTATTTGATCCGAAGACGGCCATATAACCGAAACCTGTGCTCCGCCGATATCAATTTGCTCTCCTGCAACTACAATTCGCTCATTCATTGCGTGATCTTTTATACGCTTCTCAAATGTTATAAACCCGTCAGATGCGTTTGTGATATCGCTTCGCACGACATACCCAACGCGATACCGTTCTATGACGGTAATGAGTCCCTGAAGATGATCTCTCTCCGGGTGAGTAAGTACAACGATATCAATGGATCGATCCCAAAACGGCATATGTTTACCGAGACACGCGAGCACCATATCGTTTGGTCCGCCGTCCACCAACATATCCCGTCCATCGGGAAATCGAATGTACGCGGCATCCCCCTGTCCCACGTCACAAAAGACGATATGGAGTTTTCCGTCTGGTAAAGATGAAAGAAAACTAAAAAGTAAAATAAGGCCTGTAGTTAATCCACAAATAAAGTATCCAATTCTTAATGTAAACATATTGTATTACTTTTGCTTCAATGAATGAACAGTTATTGCACGCTTTTTCATAAACCGACAAATATGCGTGTATTATTTATGTACCTATAATAATGTACTTTTGCTCAAAATTTTCTCCGTCCATAGCCACGAGCCTATATAGTTTGATCTAGTTACCTTCCTATACTTGCAAACGGAAATGAACTGATAATATAGATTGTCCTGACAATGTATTCCAAAGCTACCCAATCAAACCACGCGAATACTCTTGCCAATGGTAAACTGACGAAACCTACAAATACGGTGATCCACCCTAATCCGGTAAGCGGAGCAATAATCCATCCGATAGCAAGATTTGCAATCGGAGCAATGAGAGAAATCCTCTGAAAGTGAAACAGAATAACCGGTACGGTAAACACCTGCGCCGCAAGGGTTAAACGAAGATCGTCCTTCACCATGTCCCACGCAAGATGAGAAATAGGGGGTCGCGCGTTTGAAGGGATCGCTGCTTCTTGGGTATTGTTGAGGCTGGAACCCGCTGTTCTATACACTGATTCATGAAATGCGTCCCTATCTCTATCGCAGAACAGAATAATTCCTAACGTGGCTAATACCGAAAGCTGAAACGATATGTCACCTAGCCAGGCAACGTTTATCAGTAGCATCCCTCCGACTGCTAATATCCATGATCCAAGTGCCCAGTACTGCCGCCCAAAAAGCAAAGCGAAAAGTGATATGCAGCCCATGATGGCAGCACGAACAATACTTGCGCTCGGTCCGACAAACCAAACAAAGAATAGAATAAGAAGTATGGTTAGCAAGCTGGCAATACGTCTGCCAACCATCCACACAAGACTCCCGCGGGCTAACCGGCTCATAATTGCTATATTCATCCCGGATAGCGCCACGATATGCAGTGTGCCTGTGCGGACAAGTGCGTCATAAAACGCATGAGGCAGCGACGACTTGGTACCAAATAACAATCCGGCTAATAAGCCCGCGTGTGGTTCCGGGAGAAGTTGCCCCAATATATTCGTTAATCCAGAAACGGTAAAAGTGATCACATCTATAACACAAGCTGGTCTTTTAGTTTTTCAAATAGTGACTGCGATAATATTTTTTTCTCCACCAGGTCCTCAATACGTAGATATGGGCGACCATGTATGATCTTATCTGACGTTACTGCCCCTATACCGCTGAGCATTTCAAGTTCTGACTTAGATGCAGAATTGATATTCACAAATGTGACAGAGCTACCCGATGAGCCATCATTGCCTATCGCCGCGTTTTCCCCGAGTGACGGAATATATATCTTCGCGCCGTCTGTAACGATCGCGGCGCGATTAACCAAACGTGCCACTGCTTCCATGTCTGAGTACTGGGTAAACCCACCGGCGAATCCCAAGACATCATCTATCCGTGACCCTTGCGGCAACCGATACACACCCGGACGGACGACCGCTCCTTCTATATCTACGAATATAGACGCATCTTTACCCTGCGGTATTGCCGCACTACTAGACTCTGACTCATCAGAGCTGAACGTTATTGGCGTTTCTGGTTGATATGATTTTATAAAGATTGTTATAGATAGAGCTATAAAAAGAAGACTAAGAAGACCCAATATAATGGGTACACGGTACACCTGCCAAACCGCCTGCGGGGTGATGACCTCATCGTCATCTTGAACCATACACGTATATTAGAACACGAGGATAGACAAATGTCTGTGTGATAGGACACGTCGAGAGTAAAACATACCACAAAGGATATATATCTATCGTATGATTAAATAACAAAATTGATCAATCGTGCCGGAACGAAGATAACTTTTCGTACCGTTTGGTCCTTGATAAATTTCTGCACTTTTTCCGAAGATCGGGCCGTAGCTTCAATTTTCTCCTGATTACTAGCGCTTTCTACATCAATCTGCAAAGTGTCCCGAAGCTTACCATTTACCTGAATGACCACAGGTATAGTCTCTTCAACAAGCTTCGCCGGATCATACGTCGGCCAGGGTTGGTGATGGATAGAGAACTTTCCCCCTAAGCGGCTCCATAACTCTTCGGTAAGATGCGGTGCGTAGGGCGCCAGAATAAGCAAAAATGCTTTTAGCATTGGGATCGTCAGACTGCCACCCTCATCGGCAACAAGGTTAGTAAACTCCATCGTGGCTGCAATGGCCGTATTGTAATGACGCTTATCTGTATCCTCCCCGACTTTCCTTATCGTCTTATGCAGGCTTTTTATGACAATATCACTCGCGACTACATCAGTGCCAGCTTCTAATGAGCTTGTTGCAATGCGCCAAATGCGTCCTACCCAACGTGCCATTCCTTCCATACCAGAATCACGAAAATCTCCGCCTTCAGAAAACGGCCCCATGAACATGAGGTACATGCGAAGCGCGTCAGTTCCATATAGTTTGATATATTCATCAGGATTGACAACATTGCCCTTGCTTTTGCTCATTTTGGCGCCGTCTTTAATCACGAGCCCATGGGCAAAAAAATTCGGAAACGGCTCTTCCCAGCCCAAGGCTGGTCGGCCTTTGGCCGAGAAATCAAAATATCCCCAATCATATAGACACATCCATATAAACCGGCTATACATAAGATGCAGCACGCTATGTTCTGCTCCGCCGGTATACATCGTGACCGGGAGCCATTTCTTCGTGAATGTTTTATCAAACGGAGCGCCGTTCACGCCAACTGAAGGATATCGTAAAAAGTACCACGAACTATCTAAAAATGTATCAGATACGTCGGTCTCACGCACCGCCTTGCCTCCGCAACCTGGGCATAGCGTTTCATAAAATTCCTTGTGTTTAGCTAGCGGCGCTATCCCGTCATCACCAGGCTTGTAGTCATCTATCACGGGCAATTCCACAGGCAAATCTTTATCAGCTACAGTATACCAACCCGGCATGTCAGAACGCTCACCTTTTCCTTTTTGTTCACACGTCTGGCAATAGATCATCGGAATCGGTGGACCCCAATATCGCTGCCGGCTGATAAGCCAATCGCGCAAATGGTACGTCACGACACGCTTGCCCCAACCCTTTTTCTCTAAATAATTCATCATTGCCGTAATTGCGTCAGCTATGACCATGCCATCCAAAAATTCTGAATGAATCATCGTGCCTGCATCTTCCTGCACCTGTTCCGGTTTCGTAATTTCACTCGTGTCACCGTCTGGCCCCACGACTACACGAACCGCTGGAATTTTCATGACTTGTGCGAACTCAAAATCCCGCAGATCATGACCAGGAACTCCCACTACGGCTCCGGTTCCAACCCCCATAACCACAAAATCAGAAACATACAGCGGCATTGTATATCCTGTAAGTTGATTCAAACAATACAATCCGGTAGCAATTCCCGTTTTTTTCCTTCCTTGAGCTATACGGTCCTCTGGAGACATCTTTGTGGTCGCTGTGATATATTGGCCTATCGCATCAGCCTTTTCCTTTTTTATCACTCTAGCGAGAGTACTGATAAAGGGGTGTTCAGGTGCCAAAACAACAAATGTGGCACCGTAGTTAGTATCAGGTCTTGTAGTAAAGCATGAAACCTCCCCAATGTGCGTTCCTTTTTCGTCAACCACGGGATACGTTATATTAATCCCCTCTTTTTTCCCGATCCAGTTCTTTTGCGCGATGAGAACTTTCTCCGACCATTTGAGGCTAGGTATATTTTCCAGCAGTTTTCCCGCATATGCGGTAATTCTAAAAAACCATTGCTCTAACGATCTTTTCTCTACTATATTCCCGCATCTCTCGCACTTTCCTTCGATAACCTGCTCATCTGCCAACACAGTCTTACACGACGGACACCAATTCACCTCTGCCTTTGCCCGATATGCCAGTCCATGACGGAACATTTCTACGAAAAGCCACTGTGTCCATCGGTAATACTGAGGATCATATGTTTCTATCGTCCGGGTCCAATCATACATACACCCTATGAGCGATAGCTGCCGATAAAAATTCTTCTCACTTCGTTTGGCTTGCTCCACAGGGTGCTTCCCTACTTTGAACGCGTAGTTCTCACTATGAATGCCGAAACCATCGAGCCCGATCGGTTCGAATACATCAAACCCCTGCATTCGCTTAAAACGGCCATATATATCAGTCCCGGTAAACGCATACATGTTCCCCACATGTAGCCCCTCCGCAGAAGGATACGGAAACATCATGAGGTTATAAAAAGGCTTTGTGGCCTTTTCTATATCAACACTGTATGTCTTTCTCTCACTCCAGGCCTTCTGCCATTTAGCCTCGATTTCACTCGCTGGGTACTTTATAGTCATATGAGCGCAACAATTAATCGATATCTTAAGTATATAACCTTATTGGTATTAGGCAAGAACGAACTTAATCTATTACTATTATAGCCCATTATAACAATTAAAAATCGTAGGTCAGCTCACCAGATGGGCTTAACCAACGCATTACTCCGGACTTTGTCTCTATTGTATATCCTTAATCGTCAATACAGCCCGTCATATGTGCCTGCAAAAAACTTAGCACTATCCTTCATAACCTGCTAATACGGAAAATGTGGCTCTTTACAATGAAGTATTCCCTGTTGAATTGTATAACGGCATAAGCACGTCTATGAGAGCCGGATATTTTTCTCTATAATTACTATGAGTTACTAATATAGATAATTATAGGTCATTATCAATTTCAGGCCATTCTAGTGCTCTAAACGATAACCGCGTATTTCCCACCAATGTAATGAAAAGTATAGAAAATAACATACTTGACAATCAATATAATTAACGCAATGATAGTGTTTGATATGGATATATGAATCTAAATGATAATATGCGGGAATATGTGAAATATAATAATTTCCGCATATTTTTAGCATATTTTCTCACTTTTTATCTAGCATCTAACTAGATCATTAGCCTCTTGACAGCCTTATTAATAATAGTGTTAATTAATACTATGACTAGTGTAATGTGGGAGAATCTCTTGAATTATTTGACTAAACTCACTACCTCATTTGAAGAGTATTTGGTCATAAAACATGCAGCCAAACAGACCCGCAAGAATTACAAAAGCGACCTCATGGCTTTCTTTTCCTGGTTTTGTGAAGCACAACAGACTCCTTCCCCCACAACACACATCGAATCCCATGCAGACGCCCTTCATCTCATACAAACCGAGAGCATTGATGCGTATAAACGCTGGCTTGTCATCGCGCATACGCCTCCCGCGACAATTAACCGGAGATTATCTGCTATCCGGGCTTTTTTTCGCTTTGCAACGCTTCATGGATGGGTACAGAATAACCCGACGCAATACATTACAAATGTTCAACAACCTCCTTCTGCTAGTACTGGTAATGCACGCTCAAAAACCCCTCCAATACCTGCGCTAATACACGCACCAAAAGAGCTTCCCCGCTCACGCAAAATGCATTTATTACCAGCTGAACATTTATTTCCTGTGTATAAAGAAACGCCA
>JBBTWM010000009.1:8599-9637 GCA_038062795.1 Patescibacteria group bacterium
TGACACCTACCCCATGCCTTCAAATACCCCGCAAATAACGCCGGAAACAATTATTATCCCGACATCACCCACTCCTGTGCCTGCGCCTCAAAATTTTGTCAATCATTTTTGGCGATCTCCCTATGGAATTCTTATGCTCGTTGGTGTGGGGCTTTTAGCAACCTTAGCCTTACTATTGCAAATTTATGGTTTTACCGGCGGATGGCAGCGAACACTCATATCTCTGGCTAAAGATGGAATCATTGCAGTGGATGAAAAAACAAAACAAGAAATGGTGCAACAGGCACAAGTACTCGGAACAAGTGGGAAAATAGGTCCAACAGGCTCCACGGGAAGTACGGGAACGACTGGTAATACTGGCCCGACAGGATCTACCGGAGTGACCGGGGCCAACGGCCCTACCGGATCCACAGGTGCGACCGGTACAACAGGAAGCACAGGAGCAACGGGAGTTGCCGGACCGACGGGACCAACGGGGACGGCGGGACCAAGCGGAGCTACGGGGGCAACAGGAGCAAACGGACCTACCGGATCTACCGGGGCGAACGGAACTGGTGGTCCAACCGGAAGTACCGGTTCCACTGGTGCAACGGGAACAGCGGGACCAACAGGAAGCACGGGAGCCACGGGGGCTACGGGAGGAAATGGTCCAACAGGAAGCACGGGAGCCACGGGTGCTAACGGACCGTCGGGTGCAACAGGAGGAACCGGAGGCACAGGGAGTGCAGGACCAACTGGACCGACGGGGAACGCCGGAAGTGGAGGAACGCTTGGCCCAACAGGACCAACCGGATCGACGGGTGCAACCGGTGCGACAGGCGAAGCTGGACCGACCGGTGCGACGGGAGCCACTGGAACCACAGGGGCCACTGGTTCAGCGGGCCCGACGGGTTCAACCGGCGCGACAGGAACAGCAGGTCCGACCGGTGCGACGGGAGCCACTGGAAGTACAGGGGCTACAGGTATGGCAGGCCCGACGGGTTCAACCGGCGCGACAGGAACAGCAGGTCCGACCGGTCCAACCGGAAGTACCGGGGC
>JBBTWM010000010.1:0-3164 GCA_038062795.1 Patescibacteria group bacterium
ATTATTGAATATCATCCATAAATTGTCCTACGCAATTTGCCCAGGAATTTCCGTTGGCAACCGAGGGAGGTGCGTAGATCGCACCGATGTTGATGAGATCCGTAATCCCCCGCGCATAATATTTTTCCTTAAGGTACCGTGACACCCAATCTATGGCGTATAACCAATTTGGGAATTTCGCTCCGCTGGTTTCCCCGGTTTCCACGCTTATGCCCCAGGCATTAAAAGAATCCTTGGTGGGCATGCGTTTACCAGCATTACTCTCGCACATGGCAATGGCCGGCACCAATCGGTAGTCTATGTCATAGTACTGTGCCCTATCCAAAATATAATCGGCATATTCTGCTAGTGGAGATTGGTGGGTTGTTAGAAATTTGGTAAGCAGCAACGTCCTAGCGTCCCCGGCCAGCACACTCGCCCCAAGGACTTGTTCCGTGCCGTATGATGTCGCCGCTATGCGCAGTGCTACGGATTGTGTCATCTGCTCCTGTGCATTTGCTTTCTTGGACAGAGACACCAACAGAGAAAGATTGATAGCAAGCAGACTAAGGGTCAAAGGAAACCAACACAACGCTATGAGCACTTTTTTCAAGATGTATGTATAGTGACAGGTAGGATTGTGCGTGTCAAATACGTGCAGGTAAAAGTGCGTTACACCCGGAAGAACGTTCCCACCATGTATGCCACTGACGCGGAAAGCCCGCCGACCAGCAGGGTTTCCAGTACTCCCCGAAGCGGCTTTTGTTTGGAAATAAATGCCCGTAATATACCAAGAAGCAGCAGGGCAAGCACGGTAAACGCTATAGAGAGGGCAAAGTCATTGGTGCCGATGCGGAAAATAAACGGCCCGAGCGGAATTGCGCCAAAGAGGATGAATGCAATAAACGTAAATAATGCGATATAGACTGCGTTTTCCTTTTCCGGATTGGTCATTTCCAGTTCGTCTTTCATCATAAACTCTGTCCAGTAGTGCGGGTTTTTCCGGTAAATACCCGCAAGGGTCGTTGCATCTTTTTGCGAAAATTTCTTTCGTTTGAGGATCTCTATGGTTTCTTGGAATTCATTATCCGGTTGCGTGAGGATTTCATGATGTTCTTTGGATTTTTCACTTCTATAGATATCCTGGTCAGCACGAAGGGAAAGGAAACTCCCGAGTGACATGGAAAACGCATCTGCCAACAAATTAGCGAGGCCGAATAGCAGTACCGAAACGACCGGTACCGCGCTTGTGGCCGGATCCTTTTGGGCTCCGGCAAATCCGGCAACGACGGCAAATGTCGTGACAATGCCGTCATTTCCGCCGTACACAATTTCGCGTAAATATTCAGATATCGCAGTGCGTTTGTGTTCGAGCTGCAAATGTTCTTCCAGATTAAATGGTGTCATCGCTAGTGAGCGCAGGAGGAATCGAACCTCCAACCGACTCCTTAAGAGGGAGTTGCTCTGCCAATTGAGCTATGCGCCCTTCAGCGGCAAAGCCGCTTCAGGGTAAACCCATCAAATTATCTAATAAGTACCGTAAATTTTTCAATTAACCTTAGTTTATATTTTCTTTTCCAACCTTTAATTTCAGCTTCACGAATTCTTGCCTCTGACTGACTCTTATGTCTCTCCGTGTATACTATTCGTATTGGTCTTTTATGACGCAACGATTTTGCTCCATGGGTATTGTCTGTATTGTGCTCAAACTCTCTACGTGTAACGTCTGTTGTGATACCAGTGTATAGCGTATCGTCAGCACACTTTGCTATGTATAAATACCACATGCGTTTACGCAGAAAGTTTTCTGAAGAAAACTGTTCTGCGCGCTCGGAGGGAATTGAACCCCCAACCTTCTGTTCCGAAGACAGACGCTCTATCCGTTGAGCTACGAGCGCTTGTTTGGGGTGACTGAAGGGATTTGAACCCTCGACATCCTCCTCCACAGGGAGGCGCTCTAGCCAGACTGAGCTACAGCCACCAATGTATAATCATGCTACCAACGTCAATATTGTACCGTATTTTAGCCTGATTTGCATGTGCCGCAATGGAAAAATGTGCGGCTAGTTGCCTGCAAATAGCGATGCGATAAAGTTTGGTTGTAATTTGAGTAGCGCAAAAAAGTCAGTCAGCGTCAGCGACCCATCCTGGTTAAAGTCAACGGGATACAACCGGGGCATGTGGATTGGCGTCGTATCGGGTTTCAGAGTGGCAATCGTTTGTCTCGGCAGATAGTACGGCACCAGCACGACAACCCGGTAGGTATTGCCGGGAATGACGTTGCGCAAATCATTCACGACTGCCTTCCCGTGGGTTATCGCAACCCCCTGCACTTTATGGATAAGGGTGAGATGGTCATAGACCAACACGGTAGCACTGGTTGTGTTGCTGTCCGCCTTCCAGCCGAATTGGGTACGTACCTCTATGGATGGCGGGGGTACCAAGGTAAGTGTGCCGGACTCGATCACGAGTGGTCGGTTGAAATGGCGAATAACCACTTCATACGGATACACACCCGGAGCATTCGGGGTTTCGATATGGAGTTTCATAGTCCCGTACTGGCCGGGCTCCATGACCGGAAGCGGCTCCCGTACCGCAAGAAACGGAGGGGTTGTGACCAGTTCGACGGAATAGTCCCCTCCCTGTTCTGACAAAATACCCTGCCCTTCATTTTTGAGCAATGCGGAAAGTACATAGGTGGAGCCGGCAACCAGAGAACCCGGCACAAGCCGGTGTTCCAGCGAATATTTCTCCCGCTGATAGGGCTGACCGGATAATTTCCCGATTTGTTGATATGCGCCGTACTGCGGGTAATACTCCTGGCTCCCGAGTTTCTTCCAGGAAAAGTGATCAAAGGGCAATCCCTGGTAATTCAAAACAAACGGTGTAATGGCGACAATATCGGGATCTGTCCAGACTTGGGCAGCCGCAAGCAAAAAATTGGCGCCAACCTGATCGGAAGAAAGCAGTCCGGAATTTGTTTGTACTCCTTCGCGGTGCACCCAGCCGGTTTCCGTGATGAAAACAGGAAGCTTTTTGGTAACGCCGAGTTGCTTGAGATACTCCCGTTCCCATAGAAACGACCGGAGTGTGCCACGACCGACGGCAAAAACTGAACCGGAAAATGCCGGATTGGGGTAGGAATGAGATGTCCAGCCGTCCAAATGATCAAATAACGCCGGCTC
>JBBTWM010000010.1:3264-5487 GCA_038062795.1 Patescibacteria group bacterium
CGGCCAATTAAGTGCATTCAAAAATTTCGCCCAGTCAGCTCCGGAATCTGCATACGGCTTCTTCCAGGCGTCGCCTTCACTTTGTGTCGCCAGGCGCACAATCGGAATGAGGTGGAGCGCGCGCATCGTATCGAATACCCGCTGCCATTTCCCGATATCGCGGTCATTCTCCTGGATAACAAGCGTCACGTACCCCCAATCGCCCTTGGAACTGTTCACCAGCTTCGCCGCATCCGCTACATCATTCGGGTCGACGATATGGATGCCGAAACGGTTGTTGGATACACTCAAGGGATCGTATGCTGCCGCAACATTTGCAGGCAGCAATAATATGAGGATGACAAGAAGAATAAACGCCATGTACCCCAGGAGGGAATCGGACCCCCAACCTTGTCGTTAGAACCGACCTGCTCTATCCGTTGAGCTACTGGGGCGTATCTCTATTGGTATTATACCAAGTAGCGGGGATTTAATGTAGCTCGGAGCGGCGCTCTTTGATGTATTGACTCCAATTTTCGATAAAATCGAAAATGACGACCATAGGGGTTTCGATAAGGAAAGTAAACAGAATTGCGATGATATTATATTCCTTCCACTTGGCAGCCAGAATTGATCCAATTCTCGCAATAGGCACGGACAGCATATCAAGAAGAAATTCCCATACGGGTGTTTTATCATCGACAGACAGTTCTTTTGCTTTATTCCGTATGCCTACTGCTGCAAAAAAGGTAAGCGCGATCGTAAACGTGTCAAAAATGACGGAGGTGATCGGAAGATTCGCGATATAAAAGAGATAGCCTACCCCTCCTAAGACCCCAAACATCATAAACAAATAGAGTACGCCGACGACTAGCGTAAACATAGGGTTCCGTCGCTGTTTAAGATATATGTCATAGAGCTTTTTCTTTTCGTCTTCGTAGACAAATTGGTAAACCGCCGTTAATACATGGGATATATTTTCCGCGGGAGGCGGCCGGATTATGGAAACGAGTGCGAACATAACGGCCGTCGGAACAACGAAATCGATAATAGTCGTAAATAGGTTGAATCCCTCATAGAAAAGGTTTGCCAGCGGAATCTCAACAATAAAAAAGGTAACCCAGTTAGAAAGAAACACGGAGAGTGTTGAAAATATTGCTAATCGGAGAAGCCTGCTTTTTAACGAGAGGTACCGTTTATCATAGGCCGCAGTAATTTCTGCTATCAACTTGATTTTGTCGGAAAGAATGGCTTCAACTTTTTGCGGGCTATTTTTATATTGATCGAGTACGTCACCCAAAAGCATATAGACTGTATCGATGCGTTCCGCAATTGAATAGAGCTGTTTGCTGACCGGATGCTCTAATACTTTTTCGCTATTGAGCCAAATAGACGGTATATCAGCCGCGAGTTTTTGTTTCAATTCTTCGGAAGGGGTAAGCCAATCCGGGTAGGTAAATTTGAGCAATTGGGCGATAATAAAACTGTCATCCAGATCAAACAATGTGCGGCTGACGGCAATAAATACGTGCGTTTTTTTCTCTTCGTCTGTCATGCCGCCTTCCGGGCGGATACGGATACGGTCGTTGAGCGTTTGGGTCATCGCCTCCAGCAGCACGCGTTCCTTCACCGGGTTGGTGAGAATATCCTCGATATCGACAGCTGCAAGTTCTATGATGAAATACGTAAAGTTAATCTGTCGTTTGAGCGGAATAAGTTCTGTGGTAGGAAACTTCGCATGCTTTAATATATACAAGTATTTATCCAGTACGGCCTGAACCAATACAACATGTTCCTGCGGAATCTCATCGTTGAGAAGATGCCCGCCCCGGATGAGGTCCGCTGTTACTGAGTATGCGACGCGGTAACTATCGATATCCGGTTTGAGCGTTGCCCCGGTGAGTTTGGGAAATAATGTCCGCTTGAGCGACCGCTCAATTGCACTTCGTCGAAGCACGTTGTCTTCTTTCCAGTCAATAACCTTGCGGATTTGCTCGTAAAATTTAGCCAAATGAGAAGCGATTTCGTCGACGTGAATGGGAGTCATCGGCTTCTTGGCTGACTGTATGCCCTCTGCGTATGCCGAGGCCATGTGCTGTATTTGCACAGTGAGCGGATGCACATCCGCTTCCGGTTCCGTATGAAACTCCGGGTTGCTGTTGCCGGAAACAGGTGCGTGCTCTTGATTTGGTTCTGCTGACATATACTGTTTGCGTGTAAATGGCGAGCTTGTCGAATCAGAGC
>JBBTWM010000011.1:0-3599 GCA_038062795.1 Patescibacteria group bacterium
TTTGCATGTCCATAGTCTACTCTGGCCATGCCGGATATTTACGGAGAATTATGCGCCCCGTTTCATTTAGAAACCCCCCTTGTTATACTTGGAAGTGTATGCCGGATAGTTAATCCCGCACTGCGGGATTGCTAGTATCATATGCCTGCCAAAGAGATACGCATCAATCTGTTGGGAACCCAAGACCTTGGCCACACTCCATGGGGAAGGCTAGTGGAATGGGCAACGACGTACGGCAGATACATCATGATTACGACAGAGATAGTCGTTCTTCTTGCCTTTATTTCCCGTTTCAGTCTTGACCGGAAAAACACTGACCTCACGGAAGAATTAGGCCAAAAACAGGCAATCATCGAGGCAAATCTTGATTTCGAACGGGATATCAAATCCCTTCAGGCACATCTTACTACGGCAAAAATACTACTTGCAGATCAAGCCAAGCCTATTGAAGTAGTCAACATACTGGAATCGTTGATTCCGGCAGACGTGTATCTATCCTCATTAGATATATCGCGCAACAGATTAAGCATTTCCGCAATCGCCGGCACCACGAGCGGATTTGCACAATTTTTGTCCAACCTCCAGTCTATACAGCAAATTCAAAATGTGATGTTGGGAGATATTCGCCGGGAACCCACAACCGGCATAGTATTTCAACTTACTGCGGATCTGGCGGGAATGAAATCAAAATAACTATGGTATTTAATCCCAATCCATCAAAATCAGAAAGCCAATTTCACCGGTATTACCAAAAATTATCGCCGGTTCTCAAAAAGCCAAAAATGCGGGCTTCCACAACCGCAGTATTTTCATTCTTAGCAATTTCGCTTTTTGCTTGGTATGCCATACGCCCGACTGCGCAAACCATCATTTTTTTACGGCGTGAAATTGCCGATAAAACCATTTTAAATGAACAGATGGAAAACAAAATTAGTACGCTTATAGAGGTCCAAGCAACCTATGAAACCATCAAAGACCGGCTTCCGGTAATAGAACAGGCCCTCCCGTTTAATCCTGATGCGGTCATACTTGCGCGACAACTGAGGAATCTTGCAGTTATCAACGGTGCTTCCATATCTGCTATACAAATTCCCAGCTTGCCGTTACTCGGACAGGAGGCAACGCCGGGAGCGAAACTCACGCCGTCAAAACCACTAGAGCAATTCCCGTTGAGCTTGGTTCTTTCCGGCTCATATACATCGCTCAAAGCATTTATGGATGGGTTGCTCACATTACGGCGTATCACTGGTATTGAATCAATTTCCATTAAACCCGCGTTACGCCAGGGGTTACCCGGAGATGCGTTACAATTATCTATTCGGCTGCAATCGTATTATTTGACACAATAAATACTATATGGATGAAGAGAGAGATTTATTACTTGTTGCGGTATTTACAACGCTCACGATATTTCTGTGGGTATTTTTTGAATTGGTAAAAACATCAAAAACGTCTTCAGTTGCCCGTCCACTCCAACAAATCGTGAGTCCGTTAACAAGTAAAATTGACGTAACGGTTCTGGATGAACTCGAGGCACGGAATACATTAGATTAATAGAATATGCACGAACGAAAAATTCCAACAATCATCGGATTACTACTGGTCGCGTTTGCCGTCATGATATTCCGCTTCGCATTTGACCGCGTCAGTCCGCTCCTTACCCGCGCATCTGTTTCCCATGTCCCGCAGAATATAACCGTGAGCAATTTGTCTGATTCGGCATTTACCATTTCCTGGATTACGAACGAAGAGACAACAGGAGCACTCGTTATCGAGAACATGAATGCTCCGATCTATGATGACCGGCTATCCATTACCACAGAATCAAACCAGCGGGCAAAACAATCCTTTTCTACCCATAGCATTTCCGTTCGGAGTTTGAAGCCTGAAACTGTATACCGTTACCGTATTTTATCCGGAGGCAAAAAGTTTTTGAATAATGGGAACTCATATGAAACCCGAACAGCGGTGACAATTACCGGGACGGGAACAAGTCTGGAACCTGCGTATGGCCAGATAACCGCACCGTCCGGCTCACCTGCAGAGGGCGCACTGGTGTATCTTACCCCCGAAAACGGCCAGATGCTATCAACGCTCGTTAATGCCTCGGGTTCCTGGGTAATCCCGCTCAATCTTGTCCGCACGGAAGATTTTACAAACTATTTACGCCCTTCAGAACGCATCAATGAAACTATTACGATCCGTTCCCCTGAGGGTGAGGCCACCGCGCTCACCGATAGTATGAACGACAACCCGGTTCCTGCTATGAGTATCGGCAAAACGTATGACTTTCGAAAAATTCAGGCCGCAGACCCCCAAAACCGCGCGGTATCCAGCGCTCCGCCCGTAGTGTTAGGGTCAAATACGAACCTCACAAATCCGACAGTCGCAATTACAAAGCCAGCCCAGGGATCAGCCATACCATCAAATCTGCCGCTCATGCAGGGCACCGGAGTTCCCGGACATAGCGTCCTCATCATTCTTGGATTACAAAATCCCATAAGTACAACCGTTATTGTCGGAGCTGACGGGATGTGGCGATATACGCCACAGAAGCCTATGGCAGAGGGCAAGCAAAGTATAACCATCACAACAACCGATCAACATAACCAAACCAAAGCACTTACCCATACATTTGAGATTCTAAAAAGCGGAACCCAGGTGTTGGGTGATGCAACCCCTTCGGCAACGTTGGTACCCACACCCACTATCGACAGTACGCCGACTCCGGTTACAACACTTTCGGGCGAACCTATGCCAACAAGCGGTAATGAACTTCCGTTGATCATATTACTGCTACTGGGCGTGACATTATTCTTAGGAGGAACGGGTTTACTCATTGTTTACGCGACATAATGATACGCTGCCACTTGACGCATGGTTTGAATTTCAACTATTCTCAGTAGAGAAGCAGGCATAATGCCCTGCTTGTATGTGTATACGAAATAATTGCTATATATGCCGGATGACATTCTCGACGTTGCCAAAACCATGCCACAGTATCCACCCGTCACAAACCCGCCGGCTCCTGACGGATTATCGCCGCTAGGCACATCGCTTCCGCCTGAACCGAAGCCTGATATATCACCCCCGCCTGCTCTGACCGTCCCGGAACAACCAAGCACTCCTGTACTGCCAATTCCCACTGAGGAAGCCCCACAAGCAACAGCGTTTGTCACGAGCATCCTGGAAACAACTAATCCTGAGCTGGTTATTCCGAAAGTGCCATCACATCACAGTACACTGCCAAAAAAGGGTCCCCCCAAAGGCCTGATACTCGGTATTCTTGCGCTACTATTAGTAGCTCTTCCCGTCGCCGTCTTTTTTATCTCCCAACAAAATCAACAGATTGCTGATTTCCGCAGTCGTGCTACGGGAAACACATATTCTTGCGGAAGAGAAAATGACCCGGGCGCTCCGATCTGTTGCACGACAACATGTAAACCCGAAAATAGAGTTTGTGAACCTCCTAACAGACTCGAGTGTGAACAGGACGATGGTACCTGGTGCACAATTGAGATTGGCGGGTGCGTCCCCCCTGATGACGATGACGACGACACCACCAACCCAACAGCCACACCAACACGGCCTGCCTCAAC
>JBBTWM010000012.1:0-3265 GCA_038062795.1 Patescibacteria group bacterium
ACTATTCCTGAGTTCGTTCCTATGGGGTATAATACGTTCACTTGCGGGATCGTATAACGGTAGTACGCATCCCTCTGGAGGATGTTATCTTGGTTCGAATCCAAGTCCCGCAGCATAAGTAAATTCGCCAATGCGGAACTTTGCCTTTTCTATCTAATATTAAATCCCCAAGTTCGCCTGGTAAGTATTTACTTCGGTATAAAGTATATGCTGACGGGTTCTCTGGGTCAGCAAATGACCTGTCGATTTTAGTTGGTTAATTATTGTGTGTGTTAGTCTTTACTAATATTTCCCCCTCCTCTATAGTGAGTCTTCATATGCCCGTGTTGTCCCATGACCAAAAAAGTGCGCTGAGCCACATCCTGGAGTGGTACCGACATGACCGCGGGTCCATGCAATATGTGACGCTTGGCGGATACGCCGGGACCGGCAAGACGACCCTTATTGCCGTGATGCGCCGCGAGCTCCATAAGATAGACCCGGGGCTAAAAGTCGGCTTCGTGAGTTTCACCGGAAAAGCAGCCAGAGTGCTGCAAACTAAGATAAAAGAAGAAGGGGTACTCTACCGCCAGGATAGTGTGGGTACGATCCACTCGCTTATCTACACACCGATCCTCAATGCCCGCGAAGAAATTGTCGGGTGGAAAACCAAAGATGAAATCGATAGAAATCTCATCATCGTGGATGAGGGCTCTATGGTTGATGCGACCATTTGGGAGCATCTTATCTCGTACCGCGTTCCCATGATTGTCGTCGGTGATCACGGACAGTTGCCTCCGATCAAGGGGAATTTCACCCTCATGCAGACGCCGCATGTCCGATTGGAAGAGATCCATAGGCAGGCCAAGAAAAATCCCATTATCGCTCTCTCCATTACCGCCCGGCAGTCTGGTGCCATTGCCCCCGGAAGATATGGAAAAACTGTTGTTAAATACGGCCGGGACAGTAGTGAGACCGGAGAGGTCATGCAGGAAATGCTGACAAACTACCAGGCGGAAACGCTTATCCTCTGCGGGTACAACAAGACGAGGAAAAAGTTAAACGCGTATATCCGTGCGGCTTTGGGATTTGAAACGACGGAGCCCTCGGTGGGCGATCGGGTGATTTGTCTTCGCAATAATCATAGGGCGAAAATCTATAACGGCATGCTCGGCACGATTACAAAAATCATGAAGATGAACGAGCGGTCGTACAGCGCGGACATCGATATCGACGGAGAAGATGAAACATATTCCGGGCTTATCGCCACGGATCAGTTCGATGCCGATACGGCGCTCAACTTTACGGAAAACCGGTCGCGTTACCATGGCATCGATTTGTTTGACTTCGGGTACGCGCTTACCGTGCACAAAGCACAGGGATCGCAAGCTAAGCGCGTGATTCTGTTTGAGGAACGCTTTGGCCGGATGACGGACGACGAATGGCGCCGGTGGCTCTACACAGCGGTCACCCGGGCTGAGGAGGAACTCTATATCTTTCCCTCCCCATGACGTATACTTTGAGGCATATGAAGGATTCTCCCTTAGAGGCGGTATACGTCAAAAGTATTAACGGTACCGACGATATCATCAAGGATAATAAGCCGAAAGTGACGTTCTTAGGCCGCTCCAATGTCGGCAAATCCAGTCTCATCAACTCTTTGGTAGGTAAACAGCTCGCGCGCTCCAGCAGCAGGCCGGGCAAAACGGTGAAGTTGGACTTCTTCCTGGTAGAACACCGGATATTTTTTGTCGATCTTCCCGGATACGGATTTGCCAAACGGAGTAAAGATGCGCTGGAACATTACCGCAAACTTATCGCATGGTATTTGTTCCGGTCAGAAGTGAATCATAAACTTGCAGTGCTTATTATGGATGCCAAAGTAGGCCTTACGGATTACGACCGAGAATCGATCAATCTGTTAACGGATAACCATATCCCGTTTATCATCGTTGCCAACAAGGTTGATAAACTCTCGATGAGCGAGCGGCATACACAAATCAAAAAAATTCAGGACGATTGTGAGGGCCATCCGGTAATCGTCTATTCATCCAAAACGCTCGAAGGAAAAGGTGCGTTGGTTAAGTTGATAATGGAAAAATAATTGCGTATGTCAGTACCAATACTTTCCTGGAATATCTGGGGCGGCATGTTTTTGCCGGTAGTAACGGGATTTTTGAATCACGCAAAGGCAGATATTATCGCGCTTCAGGAAGTAGAGGAGCAGGGGGAAGCCGAAAATACCGCCCGTACCATTGCGGAAGCGCTTGGATACTCTTATATCTATGCGCGCAGCATGCACTACACGGTTGACGGTAAGGATGCGTATCGCGGGAACGCGGTGCTGAGTAAATACCCGATTGTCGGAAATCACGTTCATACGTTATCATCGGAGCAATCCCGCACAGCTACACAGGCGGACATAGACATCGGGGGCCGGACGCTCCATGTCCTATCCGTGCATCTGATCCATTCGCATCAACAACCCTCGGTACTTCAGGAAGAGCAAGTAACCAGTCTGATTAGCAAAGCCCCGAAAGATAATACCGTTATTATGGGGGATTTCAACTCATTACCCGAAAGTCGCACGATTATAAAAATGAGGCAGGTTTTCCGGGATACGGACCCGGCAAATACACCCTCCTGGTGTCTCTATCCCGACGGGTGCGAAGTATGCAAGCCGGAGAAGATTCAGTGGAAACTGGATTATATTTTTGTCTCGCATGATCTCAAGACCGGGGAGTTCCGGGTAGGGGAGTCCAAAGGATCCGATCACTTGCCTGTGTCCGTGAGTCTTGAGATATGAACTACCCCGCTACGCAATCGATCCGCCCATACGAGCGGATCGATAAAAAATCTTCGTAAAAAAGTGTTTACTCTACGGTAAGCAGGCCCTTCATACCTAACGCGCGGTGTTTGCCTACAGAGCAGTAGTATTCAAATGTTCCTGCCTGTTGCGGAGTAAATTCGATGATATCCTCGTCTCCGCCATTTATGACTTTGGTCCGCACACCGAGTTCATCTATGACGAAATCATGCGGCATTTTACCCGTATTTTTTAACACGAGTTTCACGGCTTCACCTTTCGTAAGTTTCAAGGTTGCCGGTACGAACTTAAATTCAGATGCCTCAACTATGATTTCTTTGGCATCGCTCGTTACTACGGTTTCCTGCGTCCCTGCTGAATCGGTTGCCGGTAGCGCTACGCTTGGTTGTGCTGCCTCCCCGGTATTTTCTGTCGCGGGCTCCATGGGATTGGAATTTTTGACATACCAGATCCCGCCTG
>JBBTWM010000013.1:0-37246 GCA_038062795.1 Patescibacteria group bacterium
CACACCCATCACCCTGCTGTATATAGATTTTGGCAAACTCGTCGCGAGCGCCAAAACCAACAAAACCTATATACCGGTTCCTAAATACCCGCCGGTAGTAGAGGACCTGTCATTTATCGTACCCGAACGGTTTCATGTACAGCCGTTGATCGACCTGCTTTCCCATGCGCATGCCTTAGTAAGTTCAGTAACCCTCCTGGATGTGCACCAAAACACCAGAACGTTTCATGTAACGTATCAGGATCCGTCACGCAATCTGACAAGTGAAGAAATCGTTCCCGTACGAAACAACCTTATCGAAATGGCACAAGTGAAATTCGGCGTGCTTCTCAAAACCGTATAACAACATACCTGTATCAGGGAGTAGGAGAAGGCGTAGGACTGGCGTAGACCTGATTAATCCCCACATGAATTTCCCGTTCGCTCGACGTACCCCGTTTATCCGTTGCTTTAACTTTGATGATGTGTGAGCCGTTTACGATAGTGATTGTTTCGGAAATCGACTTCTCATTGCTCTTTTCCCTGACTTTATTTCCATCGACGAATAGTTCAAACTTCTCGATGTCAGCAGTCGAAATCGCATTGGCTTCCACTGTTACGGAATTATTATCGATCCGCTCATTATCTCCGGGCTTTTTTACCTGTAGCACCAATTGGTTGGAGTCGCCTCCGCTGTACGTTTCTGTCGGTGCTTTGTATTTACTGTCGGCAGAGGCTATCCAGGCATTAATGCCGTCCTGCCACCGGTTTTTCCCGTCACCGGACACCGGATCGTCTTCGTGCAGCACAATAAATAATTTCTCGTCGTAATCGCCGGTTGCAACTTCCACGCTATTCGCAAGTTTATTGTTGTCTTTGCGGGATACCTTCAGCTTCTGGTAGATAGCGGCAGGACCGGTGGGCTCTGTGCCCTTGATAAAAAACTCCTTCCGCGTCGGCTGACTCTCAAACGGTAAACCGCCGCCAAACGCATCGATATCCATCTCTATAACTCCCTCGGGTCGGTCAAACGGCTCATCCTGCATATTTTTGATTGCCTCCCGCATGATGCGGTTCCAGATGGGGGCAGCCCCGGTTACCCCGGAAGCGAGTGTCGGGCTCATCGGGGTATTATCATTATTGCCGACCCAGGTAAGAACGACGCGGCTTTTGGTGTACCCGGCCGTCCAGTTGTCCCGCTTGTCATCGGTTGTTCCGGTTTTGGCCGCTACCGTTTTACCGGATATGACCAAATAGGATTTGAGCCCAAACACTTCTTTGCGTGCATCATTATCGGAAAGGATGGAGGAAATAATAAAAGCTACATCCGGCTCCAGCTCATCACGGGAAGCAGACGGCTTATATTCATAGAGCGTTTTGCCTCCGGCATCCGTAACTTTCAGGATGGCTACGGAGTCCATGCGTTTGCCCCCGGTCGCCAACACGCCGAAGGCCGTTGCCATATCCATCATCGTAACTTCTGCTCCTCCCAGCGGCAGGGAAAGCCCCACCCTTCTCAAGTTCGCATCGCTCGGCTCCCAGGTCTTGAGGCCCATCGCGTACCCCAGTTTCAGCACATCTTTGACCCCGTCCAGGGCGGCAACTTTTACCGCGATCGTATTTATGGAATTGGCGAGTGCGTACCGCAGTTGTATAGGGCCGCGGTATTTATTGTCATAATTTTTCGGATTGTATTCCGGTTTGGCCGGATCTCCTGACGGATATTTGGTTTCCACATCCATGAGCATGGATGAGGCGGTGTATCCGCGGGTCAATGCTGCGGCATAGATAATGGGTTTGAGCGTACTTCCCGGCTGCCGCAAGCCCTGCGTGACGACGTTAAACTTAAGGCCCGAACTGTCCGTCGCCGCATAATCCTTGCTGCCTACCATCGCAAGTATTTCTCCGGTATGGGGATCGAGTACGACGGCAGCTCCATTGCTTACCTTCAGTTTCTTGGCTTTTTCGACCTCTTCTTTTACCGCAAGCTGCGATGCTTCCTGGAGCGACCAATCGAGCGTCGTCGTCACCGTGAGGCCGCCTGCGTTCACTATTTTTTCGCCGAAACGATCAATCAGCAATTCTTTGATGTAGGCGACAAAATGCGGCGCGCGCAAACTGGCGTCACCGGAGGCAAAGGTCATCGTGTCCATTTGCTTGCGGGCTTCACTTTCCTGAGCGGGCGTAATAAGCCCTTCCTCGCGCATACGCCGGAGCACATGAGCTGTTCGGTCTTTGTATGCGCCCTCTGTACCCGTAAACGGTGAGTAGTAACTCGGGGACTGGGGCAATCCGGCTAAGATAGCCGACTGAATGAGCGACAAATCCTTTACCGGCTTGTCGAAATAATGTTCTGCGGCGGTTTTGACCCCGACTGCAGTGCCGCCATACGGCGCTTCATTCAGATACATGAGCAGGATGTCATTTTTGCTGTATTTGCGTTCAATCTGAATGGCGAGCACCGCCTCTTTCATTTTGCGGGGAAGCGTACGCTCCTGACTTAGCAGCACATTTTTCACTAATTGTTGGGTAAGTGTCGACCCTCCCTGGCAACGCCTCAGGAAAACGCACGCGATCATGCCGCGCATGATACCGGTCGGGGATAAACCCTGGTGTTTGTAAAAATCCTTGTCCTCGACGGCAACGGTCGCATCTTTCAGGTATTGGGGAACTTCATCCCAACCGGCCGGAATTCTGTTTGCCTCCTCAAAAATGTCGTACAGCTTCTCTCCGTTGCGGTCGAGCACCACCGTGGAGAGCCCTTCCCGCCGCTGCACCTTGTCCGGACGGGGCAAATCCTTGGCATACCAGGCAAACAAAATACCGGTAAATAATATGAGGATGATAAACCCTATAAACCCGCCGTACGCCACGATACTCCAAACTTTCATGCGGGATACTGAGGGTCCAAACAGCTTTCGCCGCTGCCGCTCGCTAAAGAGTTCGTACATAAAGGTATTGTACTGAATTCTTGCACGCATTGACAATGCATGCTATACTTCTCAACGTATGAATCGTCAAGGCAACCGCTATTTCTTTTATTTTACTCCATTCCTTGGAGGGGTTGCTGTGATGTCATAACCGCATCGCAAGAAAAATAAGCACCCCGCCAAGGCGGGGTTTTTTTGTGGGGAAAAGGGAGAACATATGAAATCAATAAAGCAATTAGACACAGTCGTGTATACATTTACCTATTTTTATGCCGTACCAACGGGGAGGTTCATGCGGCAAAAATAAGTGAAAAAAAATAAAACGCAACAAACCTCCCTTAAGCGGAGGTTTTTTTGTGGAGGAATAACTATGAAAAACATTGAACGATCATTACAAATCATTGCAGGACCTTGCGCGGCAGAATCCCGCGGACAGATGCTTGCCACAGCCGAGGCAGCCTTGTCACGCGGTATCGATACGGTGCGTATGTCGCTGTGGAAACCACGCACCAGGCCGGGATTTGAAGGTATAGGAAATCGGGGTATCCCGATATTTCTTGAGATAGCCGCTATGGGAATACGGCCGGCAACGGAGGTACTGCTGCCTAAACAGGCCGAGGCTGTATTAAACGGCACAATAGGCAAAGACAGTAATGCACGCGTTCTTTTGTGGCTTGGGTCACGGAACCAAAATCATCTGATTCAGCGTGATATCGGCTCCGTTGTCGCGAACAATCCGCGTGTCCAGCTGATGATCAAAAATCAGGTTTGGAAAGACCGGGCCCACTGGGAAGGTATCGTCGAACACGTCGTTGCGGGAGGGGCATCACCCGACCAACTGCTGCTGTGCCACAGAGGCTTCGGACCGCCATCCGCGCGGCTCCGTAACCCTCCGGACATGAAACTTGCGCTCGAAGTCAAGGATGCAATCACTAAGGCGCATGGAAGGGATGTGCCGCTCATACTGGATCCTTCCCATATTGCCGGCAAATCACCGGAGAATGTCATGCGTGTCGCGTTCAAATTATCAGGACAACGACTCGCAGTTGATGGCAGGACACTTGGGATTGACGGCATGATTATCGAAACGCATCCTAATCCGGAAACAGCCCAGACCGATAAAAATCAACAGTTAAGTTGGCATCAGCTTGATGGGCTGCTTGCTCGTTTATCGAAAAGGGGGGCGGTATGAAAGAAATGGAAATTCCCAAGAAACGGGATACAAAAGTCACTCGTATTATTTCCGGCAAACCGGTTATATCCCGTGAGGGAAGAATTATCGGGTGGGCAGTTACGGACGGATCTTTGGACTATATGCAACCGGGAAAGGAGGATATATGGATCGAAATAAAACCAAAACAAAAGAAAACACCAATACGTCCATAGCATGTATGGGGCTTGACGGGTCATTTGGCCATATTGTGGCCCGGCGGCTGCACCCGACGGGTACGATCGTGTCACATACGTCTATAGATAACGTCGGGCGGGCAGTGGCAAACGGGGAGTCTGCGGTGGGGGTTTTGCCGATAGAAAATTCAACAGCCGGCACGATACAGGAAACATTTGATACGCTGCTACGGAACAACCTCTCCATTGTCGGGGAGCGGTTTTTGCCGGTCGTACACCATCTGCTTGTGCGCAAAACTCAGTTCGGCGCCGCAGCGGTACAACGAAATGCGATCAAAACAATTTTGTCGCACCCGAAAGCATTTGAGCAATGCCGCCTTTTTTTGGAAACCCTGCCGAACGCAAAGTTAATCATGGTCCATGATACTGCAGATGCGGCACGGCGAGTAGCTATGGACCCCGATTCCGGGTTGGCGGCGATTGCAAGCCAAGAGGCGGCACGTGCGCACGGGCTTCGGGTGCTTGTTGGCAATATCCACAGCAACCCGGACAACTGTACCCGTTTCGTCATCGTACAAAAACGGCGAAACGGCGTACTCGGCACCAAAGCAACAATCAGTGCGGTACTACCGCATATTCCGGGAAGTTTGCACCGGCTTCTCGGATCGTTTGCGGCACATCATCTGAATCTGACGCACATAGAATCGCGGCCGATCGGAAGTAAACCATGGGAATACCGGTTTCTTATCGATCTTGATATCGGCAAAGATACCCGACTATTCCAACGGTCTCTGCTGCAGGCGCGTTCGATTGCCACCACAATAACGATACTCGGCATATATGACAAAGGAGTACGTCTATGAACACAAACGCGTCTGCAACATTAGTCCGCTTGCGGCATGAAATCGACGCCGTCGACCGACGGCTGCTCATGCTCATGGCAAAACGGCAAAAACTTGTTTTGGAAGTCGGGAAACAGAAAAGGACAAATGGGATTCCTGTTACGGATATTGGCAGAGAACAGGTGATTATCAGTGTCTTACAGAAGCAAGGCAGAATACTCGGCCTGACGGATGCATTCATCCGGGGCCTCATGACGATAATTTTCAAGGAATCGAAGCGCGTACAGAAAGGGAAGATATGAAGAAAAACGACAGACAAACCATCGGCATTATCGGACTGGGTCTCATAGGGACCTCTATCGGCATGGCGTTGAAAAAGAGTGACACCGCAATCCGGATTACGGGCTTCACGCGGTCAAGATTAAACGGCACGCATGCTTTGGAAAAAGGTGCGGTGGATACCCTCAGTGTAACGGTCGCAGAACTCATCGGAGCCACGGATATCATCATACTTGCAACACCCATACATGCCATCATCACATTACTTGCACATATCGGCGCTTGTGCGCACTTGCCGATACTCGTGACGGACACCGGCAGCACAAAAGTCGAAATATGCAAGGCGGCGCTACGGTTACCTGCCCATATCACATTCATCGGCGGCCATCCGCTGGCCGGAAAAGAGGTAAGCGGCGCCAACCATGCAGAAGCGACGTTGTTTAAAAACCGACCCTGGATTCTCACTCCCACTAACACACGTGACCGTGCGCATCTTTCCGCGTTACGCTCACTCCTTGCTCAAACAGGCGCACATCTGCTGGAAATATCGCCAAAGGATCATGACCGGATTATGACGCCCATCTCCCACATGCCTTTTCTCATTTCAGCACTTCTAATGCAAACCACACAGACGCACCGTGATTGGCCGGAAGCTAAGGAGTTAGCCGGAAACGGATTCCGCGATACAACACGACTGGCAGGCGGCAATCCGGTAATGCACACGGATATTTTACGGACCAACCGTATGGAAATGATTACAGAGCTCTCCCGGATTGAGAAACAAATACGGAGTTTCAGGCAGGATCTCGCCGCCCGGCGTTGGTCCGCGATTGAAGACCGACTGCGCACTATACAAAAAAACCGACTGGATTGGGGAAAGGATCGTGTATGAAACCAACCTCATTCGTTAAACATTTCCTGTCACATAAACCGGCTTCCTACATTCCGGCCGCCTCAGCGATGCCGGTTCATCATAATTTCGCAGCACTCGAAAACGATTTCGGTATCAGTCCGTTTGTTGCGAAAGCGTGGCGATTGCTTGATCCTAAGTTCCTAACACACTATCCGGACCGCAATGCGAAAGCACTCAAAAACGCCGTCGCTGCATGGCTTGCGGTAAAGCCGTCCATGATTGCCTTAGGCAACGGCAGTGACGAGTTGATATCTCTTATTGCGCAAACGTTCGTCGAACCGGAGCATGCGGTCGTTATCCAAACACCGACGTTTTTCCGGATTATTGAGGCGGTACACAAAGTGAAAGGCCTCGTCATCGAAGTTGCTGCGGACCGGACTATCGGATTTGCCTTGGATAGGGATATATGCCGGAGGATTATTGATGCGGCAAATGAGCACCATGCATCGGTCATTTGGCTTTGCACGCCCGATAATCCAACGGGTGCGGTCCTTGACCGCAAACACATTGCATGGATTCTTACCCACACGAAGGCACTTGTCGTAGTTGACGAAGCCTATCAGGAACTTTGTGACCCGCGGAACCGACAGTCGGCGATTCACTTATTGCGGTCTCATAAGAATCTCATAGTCACCAGAACATTCTCCAAAGCATTCGGCTTGGCGGGCGCCCGCGTGGGAATGCTCATCGCGCAGCCGGAGGTCATTGAGACTATAGACGCCTGGCGGCTCAATTTTCCGGTATCCCACGTATCTCTTGTGCTCGCGGAGGCCGCACTCAAGGATACCCGGCATCTTATCCGTATACAGAAAATGGTTGCAAAAGAACGTGCCTGGCTCTTTCGTGCCATCCGGAAATTACCGGATCTGGAAATCGGGGCTTCATCGCATACGAATGTTTTTTTACTGCGCCATAAAACCAAAAATATTCATGCGTTATTACTGCATGAAGGAATACTCACTGCAGACTTTAACCGGATGAACGGATTAGAACATATGCGTTTTGTGCGTATCACGGTGAAACAACACAAAGAGAATCTGGCGTTGATTAGCGCTCTTACCAAATTTTGTAGAAGCGGAATATAATTCATTTGTGCTATAGTAAAGGAGCAATTATGGATGCAATTGAAGAATTACTGACTCGTGGAGTCGAAAATATTATCCCGAACAAAGAAAAGCTTCGCTCGCTGCTTGCCAGCGGCAAAAAGCTGAATGTGTATTTGGGCATTGACCCCACAGCCACCCAGATCCACATAGGACATGCAGTCCCCTTGAGGAAACTCAACGCATTCGCCGAGCTCGGACATAACGTCACATTTTTGATCGGCGACTTTACCGCGCTTATCGGCGATACCTCCGACAAAGATGCGGAACGGCCGGTACTAACCAGTGAACAAATCAGGACCAACTTTGAAACGTATAAAAAGCAGGCAGAAAAAGTCCTGGATTTTTCTAAGGTAATGGTCAAATTCAACAGCGAATGGCTTCAGAAACTGGCATTTGCGGACATTGTGAAACTTGCCCAGCATTTTTCTGCCGGGGAATTTGTCAGCCGGGAACTTATCAAAAAGCGTCTCACGGAGGGCAAAAAAGTAGGACTTCATGAATTGCTGTACCCCGTCATGCAGGGATACGACAGTTACTATATGGATACGGATATCCAGCTGGGAGGAACGGATCAAACGTTTAACATGCAGGCTGGCCGCATTTTACAAAAAGATCTCCGTACCAAAGAGTCGTTTATCATCGCCAACGGATTCCTGGAAGGGACCGACGGCAGAAAAATGAGTAAAAGCTGGGGGAATGCCATTTGGTTAACCGATGAACCCAATGAAATGTTCGGGAAAGTGATGTCGTTACGGGATGAATTAATTATTCAATACTTTACCTTGGCGACAAATGTTTCTATGGACGATATCGAAACGGTAAAGAAACGCTTGGCAGATAAAGAAAACCCCATGGTGTTAAAAAAAGAACTCGCGCGCCTCTTGGTGAAAGAGCTCCATTCTCCTCAAGCGGCTGACTCCGCCAATCAGGAATTTGAAACACGGTTTCAAAAAGGACAGATAGCACAGTCCGACTTGCCAAAGGTTTCCCTCAATACGCTCAAAACGGGCAGCCCCATCGCTGATACTCTTGTTGCGTTCGGCCTGGCTTCGAGTAAGTCAGAGGCCAAGCGCCTCGTGGAGCAAAAAGCAGTAAAAATAAACGGCGTTCCCGCACAACTTTCCAAGACTCCGGTACCACTGCACCCCGGGGATACTATTGAAGTCGGGAGAAAAGCTGTTACAATAACAACATAATATGAACTTTTTTCGAAAACACGAAAAAGTGTGGAAAGTGATCGTCATCATTTCGACTATCGCGCTGATCGCGACCTCCTTCGTGCCACTGCTAGCTGGCGGACTACAGTAAGCGTATACTTATTCCATGGAATTGACCCTCGATTCTCCCGTGCAATACGTTCCTCGAGTCGGCCCCCGCATGGCCACCCTCCTCAAAAAACTCGGCATAGAAACGGTCTACAACCTGCTTACCTACGTTCCGTTCCGCTATAACGATTATTCGCTCGTCTCCTCAGCATCGGTCGTTCGTCCCGGTGAAACAGTGACCGTCATCGGCGTACTGGAATACATCCGCACATTTATGACCAAAAACGGCAAACGACTCGTCATGGGACGCATTCGCGATGAAAGCGGACACATTGATCTTATGTGGTTTAACCAATCCTACCTGGTTAAGATTCTCAAAGAAGGGGACACCCTGAGCGCTTCGGGAAAAGTTGACTGGTTTGGCCAAAAAATCGTACTCACGTCACCCGAGTACGAAGTGTTGCAGGCCTCCGCGGACCGACAGACGAGCTTGCACACCGGCAGACTCGTCCCGGTGTATTCGGAAACAAGCGGTCTTTCTTCAAAATGGCTTCGCGGCAGAATAGCATACGTCCTGGAACAAAGTTTACCTTTGGTGCAGGAACAACTTCCGGATGAAATTCTTCGGGTACAGCATTTGATGGGACTTCGGGAAGCGATACAAACCATTCACTTTCCGCCGACCCTTGAAGCCGCACGTCTTGCCCGGGAACGGCTGGCGTTTGACGAATTGTTTATGCTCGTGCTTCGTGCACAACAACAGAAGCTGGCGTGGAAAACGACACTCCGGAGCCTCTCATTCAGAGTAAACGCTGAGCAAAAAAATACATTTATTACCCATCTTCCGTTTACTCTGACTCCCGATCAAGTGACCGCCATCAACGAGTGCCTCACGGATATGGAGCAGTCGGTTCCCATGAACAGATTACTCGAAGGCGACGTGGGAGCCGGAAAAACGGTGGTAGCAGCCGCAGGCATGTATGCCGCCTGGTGTCAGGGTATAAGTTCGGTATTACTTGCTCCGACACAAATACTTGCTGCTCAGCATGCCGCGACATTACGAAACATTCTGGAAAAGCCGCACGGTATTCCGGTTTATTTACTGCTTGGCGGCTCATCGAAAAAAAATGCAAATCAAACCCTTGCCGGACCGGGAATATTCGTGGGCACCCATGCGTTACTTGAACCCAGCGTAAACCTTCCTCCTTTGGGACTTATCGTGATAGACGAACAACAACGGTTCGGAGTACGTCAGCGGGCAATTCTACGGCAACAAACGGACAGCAAAGACATGGCGCATCAACTCACCATGACCGCTACCCCGATACCCCGCACCATTGCCCAAACCGTTTTCGGAAATCTTGATATGAGCGTGCTGCGCACATTACCCACCGGCCGCAAACCGGTGAAAACCTGGGTAGTTCCCAAAGAAAAACGGATGGCGGCCTACGAATGGATAAAAAAAGAACTTACCACGACCCATTCCCAGGCGTTTATTATTTGTCCCTTCATTGATGAAAGCGAAACGCTCAAGACCGTCAAAGCAGCCACTTCGGAATTTGCAGTACTCAAAACAATTTTTGCGCCGCTTCGGGTAAATTTGCTGCATGGACGCATGAAAAATGAAGAAAAGACCAAAGCACTAGAACGCTTACATGACCGGAAAGACGACATCTTGGTCGCAACCCCGGTTGTCGAGGTCGGTATTGATATCCCTGAAGCAACAATTATGGTTATTGAAGCCGCTGAGCGGTTCGGTTTATCACAGCTTCACCAACTACGGGGGAGAGTGGGAAGACGCGAGAAGTCCTCATACTGTTTGTTATTTACGGAGCAGGAATCTCCTGAGGTGATAACCCGACTCAAAGCACTGGAAACAGAGCATAGCGGACCGCTTCTGGCTGAGCTGGATCTTGCCCTCCGGGGGCCGGGAGAGCTCTTTGGGACGCGCCAACACGGGCTACCCGGTTTTACCCTCGCAACGCTTTCTGATACCAAACTCGTCGATCGGGTGAAACGGGCGGTAACAAGCCTGACGCGTGTCGATCCGCAGTTAACCAGGTTTCCCCTCTTGAGAGAACGGCTTGAGGAGAGTAAAATAGAGAGCATCCAGTCGTAACTATGACACCACTACCAAAACGAAGACACAGTACGAGACGCCAAGGCAAACGTGACGCAAGCATCCGGATGAAGTTGCCGGGGCTGTTAGTGTGTAGTAACTGCGGCAAACCGCGCGTTTCCCATCGTGCATGTAAATTCTGCGGCTTCTATGCGGGCAAAGCTGTCGTTACCCAAAAAGTGAAAAAAGCAAAAAAGAGTGCATAAGGTACTCGTTTGTTGATACTTGCTCATTGGCATCACATACCAATGGACGATTATCAAGGAACCGTTATCCCGCAGGCTTCATGAAAACCGCAAATGACCCTCGCCATCAAAAACGTATTACGAGGATGCAACAATTATTCAGCTACAGCTTCCGGCAAACCCGTCCGCATGCGGAAACCGCACCGATTATTGATGAGCTTACCGGGATTGACCGGTTTATAGAAAAAGCCGCGCCGGAGTGGCCGCTTGCGAAAATTGCGAAAATTGATCTTGCTATCTTGAGACTTGCCGTTTGGGAGCTTATGTTTGAAGCAGCGAACCCAAAAAAGGTTGTCATCGATGAAGCAGTTGAACTGGGTAAATCATTTGGTAATGAGCATAGCGCCAAATTTATTAATGGTGTTTTAGGCACTATTATAAAAGAAGCTGATACCTCCGTATGACCTTAGATGAGTTACAGGCAAAAATCGGCGTGACGTTCAAAAACAGCGACCTCTTACAACAGGCGTTTATTCATCGGTCACATCTGAATGAATCCAAGGAATACAAAGAGTCCAATGAGCGCCTGGAATTTTTGGGCGATGCAGTCCTGTCATTTATTACCTCCCAATATCTCTATACAACCTATCCGAAATTCCCTGAAGGAACACTGACCAACATCCGCTCAACTCTGGTGAAAACCAAAAGTTTAGGCACGGTCGCTTCTGAATTAGGTCTCGGAACATTGCTGCTCCTGAGCCGGGGAGAAGAATCTTCCGGAGGACGGGTAAACGAATCACTCCTGGCAGACAGTTTTGAAGCGTTGTTAGGGGCGATATTTCTGGATTCCGGTATCGACGCAGCCAGGCAATTTCTCATTGGCCATCTTCTGTACAAAGCAGAGACGATTATAGAAACCAAAAGCTACGTCGATTTCAAGAGCTTACTTCAGGAACTGACGCAGGAAAAAACGAAAGCGTCCCCAATATACCGGGTTACCAAAAGCGAAGGACCTGATCATAATAAAACGTTTTGGGTGGAGGTCGGAACCGGTGACACCGTTTTGGGGAGTGGTATCGGAAAATCCAAGCAGGAAGCAGAACAGTATGCGGCGCAGAATGCGCTTGAGAAGAGCGGGGATATCTGATAGAATAAGGCTTCTATGGTAAAGATTCGCCTCGCACAATTCGGGTCCAAAAATAGACGCACGTTTCGTATCGTGGCCATTGACGAAAGCAAGCGCAGAAACGGAACTCCCGTGGAAACACTGGGATTTTACAACCCGTTAGTCAAACCTGCTCAATTTTCTATTGACCGTGAACGGCTTACCTTTTGGCAATCACAGGGCGCACAGGTGACGACGGGAGTTTCCCGCTTACTCGAAAAAACTTCATGAAAGATACACTCGATTTTTTGATTCGTTCCCTTGTTGATCACCCGGAGAGCATCGTCATCGACGAACGCGTCGACGGAGAGGCAACGATTCTAACCATTCACACACACGCCGAGGATATCGGAAAAGTCATAGGCAAAAGCGGGCGCATCATCCGGGCACTACGGGATCTTATGAAAGTAATTGCCGCCAAACGGAATATCTACGTCGACATCGAGATAGCAGAAAGTGCACCCCAAGAGTGAGCTATGCGAATCTCCATTATCACGCTTTTCCCGGAAATGTTTTCTGGAGTATTTGATTTCTCGATCACAAAACGTGCAGTATCAAAACAGCTTCTTGATATCCGATATATCCAGCTTCGTGATTTTGCCAGTGACGCATACGGATCGGTCGATGACCATCCATATGGTGGGGGGGTCGGCATGGTACTTCGTGTTGACGTTGTCGACAAAGCAATCCGGCATGCCCGGGCATCCCAACCTACCGGGAGTACCCGCGTCATCCTGCTCGACCCGCAAGGACACAGCTATACACAACAAAAAGCACGGGAGCTCGCCAAGATAGACCACGTGATATTGCTCTGTGGCCATTATGAAGGGGTTGACGAACGCGTCCGGAGTCTCGTGGACGAGGAATTGTCGATCGGAGATTATATACTGACCGGCGGAGAGATTCCTGCTATGGTGGTTACTGACTCAGTAACCCGTCTTATCCACGGAGTATTAAAGCCAGATGCGACAACGAATGAGTCATTTGAATCGTCACTTCTCGAGTATCCCCAATATACCAGACCGGATAGCTATGACGGAAAAACAGTTCCCCTGGAATTAAAGTCAGGCAATCATGCGGCCATAGAGACGTGGAAAAATCAAAAAGCATTGCAACGAACCAAAAACCGCAGACCGGATCTTCTTAGGGAGAAAAAGGACTCTCCTTCACACGCCCGATAAGCGGGGGAGGCAAGTCGCCATTATCCTGAGTAATGAGCGGTAACTCTCCAAGCTGGGTAATAATCACGTCATCGGCTGCAGAAAGGGCGGGAAGCAAAGTTATAGCGGTTCCTAAGCTGGTCGGCAACGGCTCATAAAACGCATCCATTTCTATCGCGACCGTGAGTGGCCGAACATCACGGGGGAACGCTATAGAGAACGTACGGATACGAAGCAATCTCCGCACCTTTGGCGCGAGCGCAATAAACTGCTGGACTGCCGGTAACGAACCGCTGATGGTCACAGAGAACGGAACGGTTCTTGTTCCCAGCTTCTTATCGGCTGCAGAAACTTTCGTGGCAGATGGGGTCGCAAGCGTTGTACCCCCGGTAAGATGCATTTGCTCAACGTTGACTCCGGACTGAATTGCAATTCCTTCAATCGTTTCAAAAAGCGTGGGAAACGACCGTTCGGCGGGAACAGCAGAGAGTACAATCGTCAGCTGACGCCGGAGCGTTTCTTCATCCAGATTTGTTAAGGCATCAAGTTTTTTCTGCAACCCTGTTGTTTGTCCTGATATTTCACGAATTTCCCCGGCGAGTTCCTGTACCTTCAGCAAAGAAGGGGCCACGCCAAACACCGTACCAATAAGACAAAACACCAGAAGGGAGGCGGAAACAATGACGCTCTGATAGGTTCTGATAAATTTATCAATAGGCTTCATACGCTTAAAGAGCCGGGTGAAATGACAGGCTTAGCTGGACAATACCGTCTTCCTTAAATACGAACGAAATAAGTTGTGGCGAGCGAAGCATTTTTTCATCCGCAAGCGAAATTGTGTTTGACACGACCACTACTGCCTCATCAATACTGCCGAGGTATATATTTGCGGTAACCCTGCCGGATTCTTCGATACTCAGTGCGTTATAATTTGCCTCACTTGCTATCAAACCGAGTAGCGTAAACAGCTTGCCCCAAGGTTTGGCAGCATCCAACGCTTTCCCGGCAATGCCGGTCCGTTCCTTGAGAGACAGGAGAATGCCCTCTTTGACCGTCTGGAGATTAATCTGTTTGGTAAGCTCGATTTTCCTGCTTTCCAGCGTCTTCATTCGCGAACTCATTACCAGGAAACTTATGCCGATGGTAAGACCTGCCACGAATAATAGTCCCAAAAACCATCCGGTGGCTATACGCAGTTTTTCTTCAAGAAATGCTAACTTTCGGAAACTGCTGGCATCTTTTTTAATGAGATTAATTTCTGAATTGCTCATTTGCGCTACCTACTCCCGAAGAGCGAGTCCAACGGAAACCGTGAATGTCGCGCCTTCCTTATCCAACACGGCAAACCGCGGATCACGTTTAATACCTACCCACGGGTTGGCAAGTTGCGTTTCAATACCCATGTTTTGTGCGATATAGACAACCATTCCCGGAAGTTTTGCCGTTCCTCCTGATAATAACGTCACCTCTACCCGTTCGTCTTTATGTTTCTCACTATAGAAGGCGAGTGCCCGCTTCATTTCTCCTATGATCGTATCCATGATGGGTTTCACCGCGGTTACAATTTTCCCCTGCAATTTATCCTGCTCCAGACCATAGGTCCGTTTAAATTCTTCTGCCTGATTCGCATTGAAATCCAATCCAGAAACCAACGCCCGCGATAATGCTTCTCCTCCTGCTGCAATGGAACGGGTGAACGCAAGTACGCCACCACGGAGAATTGCAAGGTCAGTCGTCTGTGCTCCGAGGGATACCAAAAGTGCCGCGTTTTTTATGGCTGCCACTGACCGTGACAGCGCTCTGGCTGTGGCAATAATCTCTGTTTCCGCAGCCACCGGTATAAGTTCAGCCGCTTCAATGATCGTCAAATATTTCTCAAGCAGCGTCTTCGGACTCGCGACTAAAAGTATATCCATTTTGTCCGTACCGGTATCCTTTGCATCACGTAAAATCGAATAATCTAAATTCACCTGATCAAGCGGCAGAGGAATATATTGCTCAGCTTCCCAGCCTATTGCACTGGATAATTCGCGCTGTGATAATGCAGGTACCTCGATGACGCGCGTGAATACCTGCGATTCCGGCAATGCGAACGCCACCGAACTTGATTTTGCTCCGGTTTCTTTGATCAACTGCTTGATCGCGTTGGCTATTGCCTGATGATCCGCTTCTAATGAGGATTGCAGCGCTTTCGGTGGGGTCGGAATGCTACCCGCAGCAAGCAAATGATGCTCACTACCGGAAGATCCGATTTCTATAAGTTTTATACTATGTGAACCGATATCAAGACCTAAAATGGATTTCATAGGGCAGTCCAGCCTTCGCGAAAGGCTGGATTAATGTCCGAACGCTGACTGACTGTATATGACCGAATCAAATATGGAAAGCGGCGCGCGATATTGTTGAAAAACTATCACCTTACGACTTACTCCCGTACCCGTGGACCCTACTGATTCAATTTGATTGCCTTGCTTGGGCAACCCCGGCGATCCGCCGCCTAAAGCAATCGTCGTATCGGCATACACCGGACGGATCCGCAGCGCCAATAAGGTATCAGCGTTAACTCCGGTCGGCGTAATCCCTAATGGCGCAAAATTGATCACCTTACGATAGTAACTCAATCCGCAACCATCTATCGTGATACCCGTGTCATCAAAATTATTATTGTTTGTGGCTGCATTCGGATCGACTGCCATCCTGGCCACCTGATAGGTTGCGTCGGTTCCTTCCTTATAAAAAACCGTGACAACAAGTCCTGCTGCTGGATCCGGAGCAATTTCGGGACTCCAGCAAAGCACTATGCTGCCCGCAGTGTAATACGGTGTTTCGTCAAGTAATCCCGTAGTCTGATCATGTTCAACGAGCCAAATGGTCTCCGTGACGTTCTGTGGTGTTTGATGCGGAAGCTGATATACTCCTGCAGCACCTCCTATAGCATTGACGGTCACGTCATACGTAACCCCTGAGGTCAATACAGAAGGTCCGTTGGTTCCCAAACCCGATTTAAGCGCTTGTTCTATTCCTGCCTCAGCAGCATTGAATGCCCTGGTGGATTCCTCTAATTGGTTACTCATAGACAAGTCGATAGTGGCCCGTCCGATGAGGGAGAGTGCGATCGTCGTCGCAACGGTCAAAACCAGAAGGGTAATAAGCAGTATTTGCCCCTGCACAAATACGGTATTTTTTTGCATCATATTCCTCATACATCTATTGTTATATATTTTCTACGACTTGGCAAGATCGTGGCTTACTGCGCAATATTTCTCATCCCGGCAGTTGTTTGGAACATTTCACTGGATTGTTCAAATACCCCCCCAGTCACACCGGATTGCGCGAGTTGAAACGAAATGGTGACGCTGGACGACACACCGGTGCCTCCTTTGCACACAAATTCAAGACTGCTTGTTATACAGCTTGACCCTCCCATGGTGATATTGGGTGTCGTGAGATATTGCACTCCCTGGGCACTGGTTGAAGCGAGTCTCGTTGTCGAACCATCCAGCACACATCCAAGCGTCGTTTGACCATCATCCGGATTTATAAGAACTATCGATTGATTCGTGGTGCCGGCGTAATCACAGGTCGTTATGACACTTTTCGCACTTTGAATTAAGCGCGCCATGGTTTCGAGAGACATTTCACCGGTTTGTTTGATGTCTTTGAGAATTTCTGTCTTGGTATTGGTCCGAAGTGTCACGATAAACACTTGACTGAGCACGGTGGAGATAATTGCAACGATAGCAAGGGAAACGACCATTTCCAAGAGGGTAAAACCTGACTGTTGCCGTATTCGTTTCATACTATTGCAGCTATTTCCATTTGGTAAAATATGTTTTTAGTTCCACGGTAGACGGCGTTGTTCGTTCACCCCAGGAAACGGTCACGGTTACTTCCATTCTCGGATCATTCCACACAAAACTCACGCGGCGCCAATAATTACTCCCCGCGTTAAGAGGGCAGACTCCGCTTGCATCGTCGACTGTCCATGCACCAATCTCATTGAGACACCACCTGCCAGTCCCGTCGCTATACGCCTGAAATATGGTCCATATATTGATGTCACGAAGCTTCCGGGTCAACTCCAACCCTTCCTGAGCATATTTCACCCCGCGGCTACGCAAACGGGTTGCCTGACTATACCTAAGCGAGGCAGTCACTGCGGAAACGAGGGCGGTCATAACAATTGCTACCACACCTATGGCTACCATCAACTCCAATAACGTTTGGCCGCTAGCACCGGACAGCTTTTTTCTCATAGGTTAGAACCCGATTACCCGAACGCCCCCATTCGGAGATATCACCAAACTATAACTGAGTATTCCATTCGTTAACCTGATCGCGGTATCTGTAATAATAGTGTCCGTATTAGACCGAGTCAAAAACGTAAAAGCTGAGGGAATGGGGGAAAACGTAACTCCAACGGGAAGAGTAATGCTTTCCGAAGACCCCACGACTCCCTCCGGAATGCACTGATGCTGCATAGAGTAGGATGTACTCGTAAAGCTTATATGCATGCCTTGGTACGTCGTGCAGCCCGATAAAGGCTTCTGTGCGGAAATCGCTTTTGTTTGGCTAAATCGTAAATAAGATTTGAGCGTCAAGGCAGTTTGTTTGAGGCGTTCACGGCGATTGAACGTAGTGAAACTGGCAATGCCTAACCCTAATACCGTAACCAATATGGTGATAACAATAAGGAGCTCAATAAGGGTAAATCCGTACTTCCTCATGGATTTTTTACACCATATGTTTGTCCGGTTGATGGTGTGCAGGTATCGGTCGGATTTTCGCTTTCTAAGAGCACACTCAAACAATACCCGTAATAGGCTCCTCCTGAAGGGTTTGATGCGACATACATATAGGTTTGTGTCGATTTCGGGTCCCTTGGCACGACAGAAAGATAGGTGGACACGAGCGACGGGGTCAACCCAATGAGTGCATCCGTCGCACTGGAGGCGGCGACCCAGCTTCCGCTACCTGCAGAAGGATATGACCCGTTATCAGCCCGATACATTTCTAAAGCGGATCGAATTTGTTCAATATCACTTTTTCGTTTGGTATCCCGCGACTGCCTATTTATCGTGGCATACGAAGCGACGCCAATAGCAATCAGAATCGCGATAATAGAAACCGTAATAAGAAGTTCCACAAGAGAAAACCCGGAGTTTTTTGTTCGTTGTACCTTCATAAGAGCATATAAAACCACGCGAGTATCCGTTCACCCAGTACAATTGCGCAAAGTGCGCCCGCGATAAGAAACGGACCAAAGGCGATGCGCGTTTTCATCTTCGCACGGTTGGTTACTATCAGTATGACACCGGTAGTTGCCCCGGTCAAGAAAGCGACATAGAGAGCCACAACCGTAAGCGGGTATCCAAGCAGTAACCCAATCAAGAGAACTAATTTGACATCCCCAAACCCCAACCCGCGGCCGCGCGTAATGACCCAAAGCGAAAAAAATCCCAACGCGCTCATGACTCCTGCGAGGATATGCTCTAAGAGCAATGCGGGCGGTAGGGGAATAGCCAGGATGAGCAGTGCTATCGCGATACCAATAAGCGCCCCATCGGGAATTATCTGATGGTTAAGGTCGATAAAAAATATGACAACGGACATCGAAAAAATAATAAGCGTGAGCACATAGTACAGAGGCGTTACCCCGGCGTACGGCAACAAGAGGACAAACCCGCTTGCTGTCAGAAGTTCTATGAGTGGATATTGCATCGGAAGGCGTTTCTTACACCGACGGCATTTCCCGCCCTGAGCCAAAAATGACACAAGCGGAAACAACTCAAACCATCGCAGGGGTTTTTTACAGAAATCACAGTGGGACGGTTTCCAGATGAAATTTTCTCCCCGGGGAATACGATCAATAAGCACATTGAGGAATGAACCGACGACCAGCCCGAAAAGAATGGCCAATAGAAAAACCATGGTACCAGTATCCAGGAAGTTGTACAAACAATCAAGGGCGTTGCGGCTCTCGGGAAAAAAAAGTAGACTTACCCACATATGCGAAGAGTTTGGGCTGATGGCATCGGACTGAGTTCACTCCTGCTTTTGGTCACCATTTTTTTCTTTCGGTTGTTTTACCCCGTACCGAGCCTGATCGTAACCCCTGACTATGGCAGAAGCGACGCCTGGCATTTTAGCTTTGCGACGAAGTATGTCTTGTCGGAATCACTCAAATCCAATTCACTGCCGTTGTGGCGAAATGACATCGGTGATGGATTTCCATTATTTGCGGAAGGGCAAACCGGAGCATTGTTCTTACCGAATATTGTATTATTCCGTTTTCTCCCGCCGGTTATCGCTTACAACACTGCGCTGATGTTTGCGGTGCTTCTGATGGGCATAGGCATGTACGTATGGAGCCGCATCATGAAATTCTCTGTACTTGGAAGTTGGTTTGTCGCTGTATCGGTGACATTTTCTGGTCTTTCGATGACGCAACTTACGCATATCACCCTGCTGCAGGGCATGAGTATGCTGCCGGTTATTGCCGCACTAAGCATAGCCGTGACCACTCTGGGCCCGTATCCGTGGACCGGGTTCCTCGCGTTTGCCGTAGCACAGCAAATTGCGGCAGGATTTCCTCAGGCAACATTTCTCACGCTGGTTATTTCCTCAGTATTCGTAGGATATTTTTCTCTATCACAAAAAAAATGGAAATCCTGCGCATTCTGGATTATCGGGATACTGCTTGGAATAGCAGGAGGGGCCGCGCAAATACTGCCTTCATGGGAATTCCTAAAAGCCGGCACCGACCCCGGAGGGTTTGCTCCGACTATCTCTACGATGTATTCCATGCCGATAAAACACCTCATAAGCTTCATACTTCCGTTTGCCCTGGGCAATCCGAAATACGGGACTTACCCGCCGTTCTACGCATTTGACGGAAGTATATTTTGGGAAAATACTGCATACATCGGAATCCTCCCGATCCTGCTTTCGGCAGCAGGTCTGTTATTCCTACGCAAGGACCGGTTTATAATATTTTTGTTACTGCTAAGCGTTTCTGCCCTGATGTTAGCCGGGGGCAAGTATGCACCAACCTATATTCTTTTTAGTGTCTGGCCGCTGACGCTTTTCCGTGTACCCGCACGATTCCTCTGGATTGCTAGTATTGCGATTGCCATGATAGGGGCAGTGGTGATAGACCGCGTGAGTCATCAAGCGCGCACTCAATGGATGTACCTCCTGATTGGTATAGCACTGCTGTTGCATGGCGCGCAACTTTTAAACACCTGGTGGTCCTATCATCTTATTGAGCCTGCGAGTATTTGGATGAACACACCCACTTTATCAGCATCTATTGGCTCCGAAAGAATAATCACGATTGGACACGGAGTGGCGCATAATCGCATCATGACCGGATCCGGATGGAGTAACGCGAAACCATATCGTTTTCTACGGGAGGGAATTGCTCCGGACAGCAATATGCTCTGGCACGTATCCCAACATAACGTATACGCGGGCCGATACCTTAAACGTCCCTCTCTTACGGACAGCTTACTTTCAGACGCAATCAAAACGGATGAACATACAGCAACAATTTCCGCGGTAAAATTTTTGGATTTTTTTTCCATACGGCACGTGCTTTCGTTTCTGCCGCTTGATGCCCCGGGGCTTATACGGACGGCTCACAGGAACGAAGGGGATACTGACCTTACACTCTACACCAACCCACATGCGTTGCCGCGGGCATATCTTACTCATGAGGCGACGGCAGCAGCTACCCTCACCGAGGCCATACACACACTCACCGGTCCAAATTTTACCCCGGGAGAATCCGTACTCTTAGAGCAGCATGAGATTATAAAAAATCCACGGCTTACTAAATTTCTTACGCGTACAGACGATGCATCGCGCATTCTGGAAAACAATACCGTCGCCTGGGAACAAGACGAGCAGACAGCTATACGACTGACCGTTGAGGCATCCGCAGACGCGTTGCTTATCCTCACCGATACCTATTATCCGGGTTGGCATGCACGCATCGATGGGGAAGCGACCCAGCTATACGCCGCCAATCTTTCCCAACGGGCGATCATGGTTCCCAAAGGCATACACACGGTCACCTTTTTCTACCGGCCCGTGAGTCTTGTCTGGGGTCTTATCATAAGTGCAATAAGCGCGCTGCTTACAGTGATTCTAATGATTGTTCTGAAGCTTTCCGGAGGCGCTCATATTCAGAAAAAAGTACAGCCGCCCGTTTCTCGTCACCCACGCATTCGCGGTAGGTAAGAGACTCCAGACGGATATGGGCAGCAGACGGAGCAAACGAGCGGGTTTTGGCTTCCTGAAAGGAACGAAGGGCCCCGTCACAGTCTTTCATATATAACTGCGTGAGGCCTAATAATTCATACGCTTCGATGATGCTGGTATCCCCATCGAGGGATGCCGCCTCGGTAAATTCTTTTTTCGCTTCTTCCCACTTATCCGCCCGGACCAATGTTTTGCCTAATGCAATATGTCCGCTCGCATACACGTCCAGCACATCAGAAAGCATGAGGTGGGGATAGCGGGAAAGGATGCCTGTGCGTGGGTTATGCATACCCGCTGCTATGAGAGACGCCCGTGCAGACATATCCGCAACCAGCGGAAGCTGTGCTGAAGGTATGGCCTCATAAAGCAAGCCCCGCGGCACCCAGTACCATCCCTCACCGACGGGGAGGGTGATATTACTAAATATTCGTATCGCCGGCGAGCTGTTTGCCTTTATAAAGGCTGCAAGAAATTCCGTTTGCGTGACGTTTGGCATAATAAGCCGGGGAAAATGCTTGCTTAACACAATCCGGTAATCCGGTTGTGCAAGCCGGGCAGCATGGATAACCGCGGTGTCCACACGCACTCCCAACACATAACGCACGTACTGCGTCGTAAAAAGTGCCGTATCCTGGGAAAGTAAGAGGATTGCGTCCGAAGGCGCATTGGCGAGAATATCCCGGCCAAGATTTTCGGCGGTACGGTCATTCGGGAGCCCCCAAAACCTCCAGAGCGTGATCGCTCCCAGGGTAAGCGGGTACATCATGCCGATCATACCGATCAGAACAATCACAATACGCCGCTTCTTCCTGTCCATATATGGCCGCAACGCCTGTTGAGCAGCATCCAGAACACGCGCAAACCCTACTGCGCACAGCACGGCAATCAAGATATAACCGGGCAACAAAAACCGCTCATAGGTCCCAAGGGTAAAACGGCTGGCCAAAGGAAAACTTGCATAAAAGAAGAAGGCCGGTCCGCTCAAAAGCCACGCGAGTATCCAGGTCCAAAACCGCACGCGCATCGTTTTCCACCACGCATATAATCCGACACCGGACAGCGCCACTCCGATCACGGTCCAGTCCGTCATCAAAAATGTAATATACGCCACGATAGCTAACCAGCGCTCCCACAGTGTTTGACCAATGGAACCGCCGGAAACGAAGGTGCCATAATCCGCCCGGCTTATCAGCCGCCAAAACGCTTCCCAGCTTACCACGCGGTCCCAATTGATTATCGGGTCACGGATTGCAGCCAGCGGAATGTAGACATACGGAAGCAATCCGAGAGCAAACCATCCGGCGCACCAAAGCCATTCATGAAGTCGAAATTTTTGACCAACCAACAACGACCGGTTACCCCACAAAAAATAAACCACCGCAGGTACGAAAAAAAGCATCACATGGTGGTGGGAAAGCGACAGACCAAACACAAAGCTTGCAAAATACAGATAGCGTATGTACGATCGTTCCTGCCAGACAAACAACACATACCAAAGCAACACAACAAACAAATCAAACAAGGCAAAAACCTCCGGCGTAACGCTATAGAGAAAGAAAAGGTAATTGGCAACCAATGTTGCCGCACCGAATATACTCGCCCATACATTCTTGCGCGTGACCCGATATATCAGTGCATACACGAGGCCAACGGTAGCTGCATGGGACAACGACGAAAGCAGCGTGACGCGCCAGGATGGCGTAAAAAGGGGAACGTATGAAGCCAACCATCCGAGCCAGGTATACAACGGGTACCCCGGCGGATGGGGGATGCCTCCTACGACAGCTGCGGTAACCAAATCACCGCTATCGCCGGTATAAATTCCCTTTGCCTGAAACAGTAGGAACACAATACCGGAAAGTGCACCAGCAATCCATGAACCAATCATGAAGAAATTATAGCAGAGTCAGAACGTATGATACGGATTACTGGATACAGAACCAGCAGTCAGATCCGGCTGTTCCTGTTGTTTGGGATTTGCAGGCGACACCGCTTGTCGCACCGCTGGAGTCATAAATAGTATTTAAGTCTTCCTGAAACGCTTTGGACTCCGGCTTATAGCAGGCGGAGATATGCTCAGAGCTTGTCGAATTCACATATATTTTTGCCAAATTGCCGCTCCCTGCCAATTCCTGGAATCTGTTCTTCAATTCTCCCACGGTAATTAGTTCCGCTATCGTGCTGGTAAAGCCCGGATATAATAACCCTGCTGACCCGCTGGTTCCCCAGAAAAATTCGCCTTTGGTCGCATAATAGCGAAGATTCGCATTATAAAATTCTGATACGGTATTCCGCAAGCTTGTATCACGGCCTTTTTTCAGTTGTTCAAACGGATCAATGGTGGCAAGTAATCCGACCGCCAGCGCCCCTAACAAGGCGATGACGATAAGAAGTTCGATCAGGGTAAAACCTTTATTTTGGACAAAATAATTTCTCATATGATTTAGGTTTATCACTATTTAAATTGGCTTGTCAAGTTGTAAATAGGGGTAATGACGGATATAACGATAAATCCGACCCCAACTCCCAGGATCACCATAATAATCGGCTCAATCGCCGTCGTTAACCCCTTCACGAGATTTTCCGATTCCGACTGAAAATATTTGGACAGCTTCAGCAGCGTGTCATCAAGTTTTCCCGTTTCTTCTCCGACTTTCATCATTTGCGACACAATCGGCGGAAACACCGGATACTGCGAAAACGTCTCTCCGAGAGGGAATCCCCGTTCAACTTTTTTTGAAATATCGACGATTGCGTTCCGGAATAGGACATTACCCAACGCATCTTTGAGAATCTCCAGCGCATCCAGCAACCGGATACCGGAAGAAATAAGCATGGATAGCGTTCGGGTAAATTCCACCAAAATAATTTTCTTTTGCAGTTCCCCGAATAAAGGAATGTGTAAAAAAATGGTGTCCACAATTAATTCCCCGATTTTTGTTTTTTTCCACTTCATAAAACCATAAAAACCACCGACGGAAAGCGCTATCATGAGCCACCACCAATGCACAAAAAATTTAGAAATGGTGATCAGGAGCTGCGTTGCAAACGGCAAATCAACACCAAAATCTGCATAGAGTTCCGTCAGCTTGGGTATGACGACCGTCATCATGATCATCACGACAATTCCCATACCGACAATGATAATCACCGGGTAAATCATGGCACCGGTGACTTTCCCGCGGAAATCCCGCTGGGACTCCATAGAATCAGCCAGGCGGGCCAATACCTGATCCAACTGCCCTGAAGATTCACCTGCCCGGATAAGGGCAATATAGATAGCAGTAAAATGCTGCGGATATTTACTGAGTGCATCCCCAAGATTTCCACCACCGGTAATCTGGTGCTCTATTTCCATGAGTACGCTTCCGAATGCCCTGTTTTCCGACTGTGCACGGAGGATAGAAAGTGCCTCAGGTAAAGAAAGCCCGGCGACCACCATGGTGGCAAGTTGCCGCGTAAAATTCACGATTTCTCCAAAGCCAACGCGCTGAAATTGCACGGACGCGGTACTCTTTGAGCGGCCCCGGGTTTCCGTCATGCCGATGATAAACAGTTGTTTTTCGTGCAGAAGTTTCGTTGCCGCTTCTTTTGTCGGTGCTTCAACCAATCCGTTGACCATCTTGCTGGTGAGGTCTCTGGCTTTGTAGGAAAAAAATGCCATAGTCGAAACTTTCTTGATTGCCTCCGTCAAACATGCCGCGTAAGGAGTCGGCCTAATTCTTCCGGACGCAGTGCGTATGATGTTGCAACGTCGAGACCGATAGTTCCCGCCTGCACCAGCTTGGCAAGTGATGTTTCCAGCGTCATCATACCAAACTCAGCACTCGTTTGAATAATATTATCAATCTGATGTGTTTTTCCTTCACGGATCAGCGTCCGTGCCGCCGGGGTCGCAGTAAGGATTTCTGAAACCGGTACCCTCCCGCCGGCAAGCGCCGGCACGAGACGCAAAGATAGCACTCCCTCCAATACATTGGAGAGTTGCAATCTCACTTGCGTCTGCTGATTTTCCGGAAACACATCCACAATGCGGTCAATCGTCTGAGCGGCTGAATTGGTGTGTAACGTTGCAAATACCAAATGACCTGTTTCGGCAATGGTTATCGCTGACTGGATTGTTTCAAAATCCCGCATTTCGCCGATCAAGACTACATCCGGATCTTCCCGCAACACACTCCGGAGCGCAACATTATAGGAATGAGTATCTCCATGCATCTCACGCTGGGAAATGATAGATTTTGCGATGGGGTAGACATATTCTATTGGGTCTTCAATCGTGACAATATGCGTCGCTTTTCCCTGGTTGATCACGTTAATCATGGAAGCAAGCGTCGTGGATTTGCCATGTCCGGTCGGCCCGGTCACCAGCACGAGCCCCTGCCGAAGTTTTACAAATTCATGACATATTTCCGGAAGTCCCAACGCTTCGATTGACTTGATCTGCTGCGGGATGAGGCGAAACGCTCCCGCAATGGTACTTTTCTGCAGGTAGACATTTATCCGGAACCGACCGACGGACGTCGCGAGCGAATAGTCAATTTCCCGATTTGTCTCAAATATATCTTTTTGGTCCCCGGAAAACGTCCCGTATATGAGTTGACGGACTTCTTCATCCGTAAGAATAGCAGTACCTTCAATCGGAAATAACACGCCGGCTACCCTCAACATCGGGGGGTACCCCACGACCAGATGCAAATCAGATGCTTCTTTCCGTGCTGCTTCAGAAAATAATTGTTGTATATCCATGAAATTTAATCCTGGGCGACCCTGAGCACTTCTTCAATCGTTGTTACCGCTTCGAGTGCTTTAAGATATCCGTCTTGCTTCATCGAAATCATCCCCTCGGAAACCGCTTGTTTTTCAATTTCACTCATAGGCGCTCTCGTCAACGTCAATTTACTGATCGCATCAGAGACGGAGAACAACTCAAAAACACCCAGTCTCCCAAGATACCCGCTTCCTCCGCATGAATCACAGGGCGCGCCATTGACCGTTCCCTTTCCCTTATACAGCATCATGGGTTTATCCGAAGGCCACAACGACCCGACAACTTTCTTCATGTCAGATAACACCGCCTCATCCGGCGTATACTCTTCCTTACAGGTGGGGCAAACTCTCCGTGCAATACGTTGACCAAGCACTGCGTTCAGCGCAGAGGCGACTAAAAACGGCTCAGCACCAAGGTCGATTAAACGGGGAATAGCGCCTGCGGCATTGTTGGTGTGCAGGGTAGAAAATACCAAATGACCGGTTAAGGCTGCCTGTATGGCGAGATCAGTCGTTTCGGAATCGCGGATTTCTCCTACCAATATAATGTTAGGATCCTGACGCAAAAAACTCCGGAGTCCTGTAGCAAACGTTAAGCCGGCAGCAGGATTTATCTGCACCTGATTCACCCCGGCAATCTCATACTCGACCGGATCTTCCAGCGTCATAATATTTACTTTTGCGTTATTGAGTATTGCGAGCACGGAATACAGGGTGGTCGTTTTCCCTGAGCCGGTAGGACCGGTAACCAAAATTATTCCGTGCGGACGCCGTATCGATGTTTCCAGATTGTTCAGCGCAAGCCCCCGAAGGCCCAGATCTCCCAATGTCGGAATGCCCCCGGATTTCTTGAGCAACCGCATGACAACCTTTTCCCCATGCACGGTCGGCAATGTAGACACACGGAGGTCCACCTCGCTTTCTCCCATTTTGAAGTTAAACCGACCATCCTGAGGTATGCGTTTTTCATCAATTTTTAGATCGGCCAAAATTTTAATACGCGATACCACTGCATCCTGTAGCCTCCTGGGCAACACAAGGCGTTCCTGTAAAATTCCGTCTACCCGGTATCGCACCCGCGTTTCTCCGATCTGCGGCTCTATATGCACATCTGATGCGCGTATCCGGATCGCTTGCTCTAAGATAGCAGACACAATTTGGGCAATCGGCGCTTCCCGAATGACTTCTCCTAAGTGCCCTGCCTCATATGTTTTGATAATTGGCGCGGATTCCTCCAGCGCTGCGGTGACATCGGCCCCCAGACTTTGTGTGTACAATTCATCGATTGCCGCCTTAATATCATCCGCAACTCCCATAAATGGCTTGATGGGACGCCCGGATTTTTTCTCTAAAAATTCAATAACCTGAAAATCCAACGGGTCGAGCATCACTACAGAGAGAGCACCATGATCCGTCGGCTCAACCTGAAAAGGAACCAGTGTGTAGCGTCTTGCCACGGGTTCCGGGATAAAATTCACCACATCCGGAGTAATCGCGCTACCCGAAACCGACGCAAACGGGATACCCAAAGATTCTGCTTTTGCCCGTGCAAATTCCTCTATAGATACAATATGTTTCGCTTGCAAAAGGTCGTCGACCGATGTGTCGGAATTGAGCGCCTCAACCCGGAACTTATCGGCTTGCTCGGCCGTTAATTTATGGGAAGCGATTAAATTGGCAACAATATCTTGGGCAGCCATACTAAGTAACGATTAATAACGTAACAAAAACAACAAAATTGCGAATTCCCCGTATCCTTCGCTATTACCATTATTCACCGAAACTACTTGGCTTTGCAAGGGGAGTAAGGCATAATGAGAAAATGGCGGAATTACTCTACTGGTTTTAGTGCAAACACGTTAACCAGAAAACGGTAAGGAGCGGGTAACTAGTATGCAAACGGTTCTTATCATAGGCAGCACGGCACAAGCCCGAAATTCTGCCATAGCACAACAGCTGCGTTCTTGGAACATTTCTGTATTTGACCGGATAAGCCCGGCGGATGAATCATTGTCCATCGGGATAGCTGATATCCGGGTATTCATAAAGAAACTCGCGTTCACTCCTCATGAGGGTAGTCACATTGCCGGTATCATCGAAAATAGCGAAAAATTATCAATTGAAGCACAGCAAGCGCTATTAAAAACGCTCGAAGAACCTCCCATACATGCCTATATCATTATGGGGATACCGAATACGGCACTGCTGCTTCCCACGATCATATCGCGATGTATGTGCGTCAACCTGCAAGACACCGTAGCGCAATACACACCCGAACAATTCCAAAAAAATGCTGCACAATTACACACCCTTATCACGGCATCCCCCGGTAAACGGGTTGCCATACTATCGACCTTGGGCACAACAAAAGAAGACCTAGGGCATTGGATCGACGAAGCAATTGGCACATTGCGCAATGAAATCCTGGAGCACCCAAACAGCGCTGATAATCAGCCCACAAAAAAACGCGCGCACCTGGTGCATGCCTTGATAGAAACGAGGAAATACCGGGAAAATAACGTGAATCTTCTTCTGCTTTTAGAACGCGCATTTTTGACTCTTCCGATGACCTCACGTCATAGAAAATATGGCTAGACAAGGCACGATTCTTTCTGTACAATGAGATATGAGCGTGGGTTTAGCGCTCGCTTTTTTCTTTTGGAAAGCGAAACCACATGACCAAAACTTCTGATAAATATACTGCAGAACAAATCGTCGTACTGGAAGGGTTAGAACCGGTCCGTAAACGGCCGGCAATGTACATCGGCACCACGAGTCAGGCGGGCGTTCAGCATTGTTTAAACGAAATTATCGACAACTCCATAGACGAGGCACTGGCTGGATTTGCTAAGCATGTATGGATCACGGTTCATAAAGACGAGAGTGCAACGGTCCGTGATGACGGACGCGGCATCCCCGTCGACAAGGTAGCCAAATACAATGTCTCCGCGCTTGAGTTGGTGATGACCAAACTCCATGCCGGAGGTAAATTTGAAGGGCAGGCATATAAAATATCCGGAGGTCTCCATGGAGTCGGCGCTTCGGTCGTGAATGCGTTATCGACATACCTAAAAATCGAGGTACACCGCGATGGGAAAGCCTGGCAACAGGAATACAAACGGGGAAAGCCGCTCGCCCCGGTAAAATCCACCGGCAAAGCCGCGGACACCGGAACAACGGTTACGTTCAGCCCGGACCTGGAGATTTTCAAGGAAGGCGCCGTGCTCAATTTTGAAACCGTCAAAAAACAAGTGCGCGACCGTGCGTACCTCATTGCAAAATTGGCGTTTCATCTCATTGACGAACGTACCGGCGAAGAAGCGAATTTCTATTTCGAAGGCGGGATAAAATCATTGGTAGCGGCCTTAAACCGCAACAAAACTATACTCCATGAACCCATTTACTTTTCAAAAGCAGAGGGAGACATGTCTATAGAAGTGGCCATCCAATATAATGACGGATTTTCTGAAACGCTCGAGTCGTATGTCAACGTGATACCGACCCCCGAGGGAGGCACGCATTTAACCGGATTCCGCATGTCGTTAACCCGGGTGGTCAATGACTATGCCAAAAAAATCGGCGCCACAAAAGCAAATAATGACACCATGATCGGCGACGACATGCGTGAAGGGCTTACCGCGATTGTGTACCTCAAAATGCCGTCGCAATATCTGCAATTTGAAGGACAGACAAAAGGCAAGCTTGGCAACGCAGAGGTGCAGCCGTTTGTCGCTGCTGCGGTAAAAGAATCGCTCGATACCTACTTTGAAGAAAATCCTTCTGACGCGCGCCGGATCTTAGAAAAAGTATACTTGGCGGCAAAAGCCCGGCTTGCAGCGAAAGCGGCCAAAGACGCAATCATCCGAAAAGGGGCACTGGAAGGCGCAAGTTTGCCGGGAAAACTCGCGGACTGCCAGGAAAAAGACCCGAGCGTTTCAGAGATTTATATCGTCGAGGGAGACTCTGCCGGAGGATCAGCCAAACAGGGGAGAGACCGTAAATTCCAGGCCATTTTGCCGCTGAAGGGGAAAATTCTGAATACGGAACGCGCCAGACTCGACAAAATCGTGGAATTTGAGGAGCTGAAAAATTTGGTGATTGCCCTGGGTATGGGCATCGGCGAAACGTTGAATCCGGATAAACTCCGTTATCACCGCATTATCATTATGACCGATGCGGACGTCGACGGAGAACACATCATGACCCTGCTTCTGACATTTTTCTTCCGGCACATGCCATATATCGTCGAACACGGCCATTTGTATATAGCACAACCCCCCCTGTTTAAAATCACGTTTGGCGGCAAAACGGTGCACTACGCCTACTCTGACGAAGAACGGGATGCTATTTTGACCCGCGAAGGGAATACTGCCAAAACACCGCCCAATGTACAACGATATAAAGGTTTAGGAGAAATGAATCCGGAACAACTCTGGGAAACGACCATGAACCCGGTCAACCGGGTTCTTCGAAAAGTGATGCTTGCCGATGCAACCCTGGCCGATCAGGTATTTACCATGCTTATGGGCGATGAAGTGCCGCCGAGAAAACGATTTATACAAACGCACGCCAAAACCGCAACGCTCGATTTATAATATCTATAAAAGGAGGAGTCTATGAATCTATCAAACATTAAACCAGGGAAGAATCCGCCGGACGACGTCAACGTCATCATCGAAATCCCACAAGGGTGCATGGTGAAGTATGAAATGGATAAAGAAGCAGAAGTCATTATGGTTGACCGATTCGTGCGCACCACCATGGGATACCCGGCCAATTACGGTTTTGTACCCAATACCATGTCCGGCGACGGAGATCCCGTTGATGTCATGGTTCTCTGCAGCCAGCCGCTGCACCCGGGGGTCATGGTGAACGTTGTCCCGATAGCACTGCTCGAAATGGAAGATGAATCCGGCGTGGATGCCAAAGTAGTTGCCGTTCCGACGGAAAAATCCGACCCGTTATTCGGCGTCTGGAAAGATGTGGGCGATATTCCGACCGCGGTCAAAGATAAAATTAAACACTTTTTCGAACACTACAAAGAACTGGAACCCGGCAAATGGGTCAAGCTTAAGGAATGGAAAAATAAATCCGTAGCTATAGAAGAAATCAAAGCAGGAATAGCAGCACATAAATAATTTTGTATGGCACACATAGGCAAACTGAAGGAAAGCGACATCGTCGCGGAAATGCAAAAATCGTACCTCGATTACGCGATGAGCGTCATCGTGGCGCGCGCGCTGCCTGATGTCCGTGACGGCTTGAAGCCGGTTCACCGCCGGATTCTCTACGCGATGCATCAGATGGGACTCCACCACACGTCCAAATACAGAAAAAGTGCCACGGTTGTCGGAGAAGTCTTGGGTAAATATCATCCGCACGGCGATGCGCCGGTGTATGAATCGCTCGTAAGGCTGGCGCAGGAATTTTCTATGCGCTATCCGCTCGTCGACGGCCAGGGAAATTTCGGCTCCATAGACGGCGATCCGCCGGCGGCCATGCGGTATACCGAGGCACGGTCATCGGCAATCTCTTCCGAAATGCTCTTGGATATCGAAAAAGACACGGTCAACTTCGAACCGAACTTTGACGGTACGATCAAAGAGCCATTGTATTTGCCGGCCAAACTCCCGAATTTACTCCTGATGGGTTCTGAAGGTATTGCGGTCGGTATGGCGACCAAAATTCCTCCGCACAACCTGGGAGAGCTCGTTGATGCAATTACGTTCATGATCAGTAAAACAAAAGTTGTGGAACCCAAAAGCTCGGACAAAAAAGAGCGCGAAACGGATACACAGGTCATGCCGTCGTTTACGTTTGATGCCTCTTTGGACGATCTGATGCAGTTTATCCAGGGCCCGGATTTCCCCACAGCCGGCGCTATCTATGACATAAACGAAATCAAAAATGCGTATGCCACCGGACGGGGGAAAATCATTATCCGGGGCAAAGCCGAAATAGAGGAGATAGCAAACGGCAAAAGTGCAATAGCGATAACCGAATTACCCTATCAGGTAAATAAAGCCAATCTCGTTGCCCGTATAGCAGACCTGGTGAAAGAAAAAAAGCTGGATGGCATCTCTGACTTGCGTGACGAATCAGACCGGCGCGGCATCCGGGTGTGGATAGAACTCAAACGTGACGCACAACCCAACAAAGTGCTCAACAACTTATACAAATTTACCGAGCTTCAAACATCATTCCCGGTTAACGTCGTGGCATTGGTAGATGGAACGCCACGGACATTAACGCTACGGGAAATTCTCGAAGAATACCTCAAACACCGCCACAGCGTCATCCGGCGGCGCAGTGAGTTTGAACTGAAAGAAGCCAAAGCGCGTGAACACATATTGGAAGGATTAAAGATTGCGGTTGACCATATCGATGAGGTCATTTCCATTATCAAAAAAAGCAAAGACGCAGAAGAGGCCAAGCAAAAGTTGATGGCCCGATTTAAACTAAGCGACATTCAAACCACCGCAATTTTAGATATGCAGCTGCGTAAGCTTGCAGCTCTTGAGCGGCAAAAAATCGAAGACGAACTTGCCATGATCAGAGAGACAATTTCCTATCTCATGGATTTGTTGGCGCATCCTGAAAAAATTCTCAAAGTCGTGAAAGATGAACTTGCCAAACTCAAGGAAAAATACGGCGATAACCGGCGTACCCGTGTGTACAAAAGCCGCGTCGGTGAACTGTCCGATGAACAGCTGATCCCCAACGAAGAAACCATTATCACGATGACCGAAACCGGCTATATCAAGCGGGTGCCGCGCTCAACATTCAAGCTCCAGGAACGGGGCGGCAAGGGGGTCATCGGCATGGCCACCAAAGAAGAAGACGCCATAGATAAGCTGGTAAGTGCCAAAACGCATGACAACATGTTGTTCTTTACCGAAAAAGGGAAAGTCTATCAAGTCCGCGTTTGGGATATTCCGGAGGCGAGCCGCCAATCCAAGGGCCAGGCAGTCGTCAATCTCATTAATATAGAAAGTTCGGAAAAAGCGACGAGCACGCTGGCATACAGTCTCAAACGGACTGAACAAAAAGAAAAGGGCCACGAATACATCCTGATGGCGACCAAAAAGGGAGTCGTCAAAAAAACCAAACTTTCGCAGTTTGAAAATATCCGGAGAAACGGACTGGTCGCGATCAAACTCGAATCCGGCGATGAATTAACCTGGGCCAAGTTAACAAGCGGCAATGACGATGTATTGCTGGTTACCCACGAGGGCAAATCCATCCGGTTCTCTGAGTCGGAAGTCCGGCACACCGGACGCGATACGATGGGAGTTCGGGGCATCCTGCTTAAACCGGGCGACTACATTGTCGCTATGGAAGTGATCGGAAGCGAAAACAAAAAAGCAGACTTCCTAACGCTGATGGAAAAGGGGCTGGGGAAAAAGACGAATATCACCGGGTTCCCCAAACAGAAACGCGGCGGACAAGGGGTGAAAGTGGCCGAAATCAAACCCAGGACCGGCAAAATTGTATTGTCCCAAATGGTTCCCGAAGGCAGCGAAGAAGTCATCCTGACCTCGATGAAAGGGCAGGTCGTTAAACTCCCGATGAAATCAATTCCGCAGCTCTCAAGAGCCACCAGCGGCGTGATCCTGATGCGGTTTACGGATAAAACCGATACGATAGCTGCCGCGACCTGCCTCACAAAGTGAGCTATTCCAATTCGAACGTCACAGTCACGGATTTTGATACGGTGCCTGATCCCGGTTCAACCGCTCCACCGCCGCCACCCCCGCCGCCTTCCATCTTAAAATAGGGAACGGGTTGCTGAGACGCGCCTGCTTCGACGACGCTCACGACTTTACCCAGCGTTCGCCCTGTGGACTGCGCAACTTTGGCAGCTTTCGTTTCGGCGTTTTTAAACGCTGCGTCAAGGAGTGCCGTTGCCTGTTCACTTGTGTCGTCGAATGTGAAATTCGGGCCATACACATTCGTCGCGCCGCCTTTGGTAAGCACACTTGCCAACGTTGCAGCACGGTCGACATTCTGTAATTTAATCTCTACGGTGTTGCCGACATTCCATTGCCCCGGGCGGTACTTTTGTCGCCCGTCCTCATAGTATTGATCCTGGTTCTGGTAAATATTCAGGCTCTGCGTTTTGATGTCTTCGCTCGTCACGCCAAATTCTTTCACCGCCTCGATAATTGCCTCAACCTTTTTATTCACTTCGTTGACCGCTACTGTTTTGTCATCATTGTACGCATTCACTCCGGCCGTAAAAATCGCAATTTGGCTTTTTTCCTGGCTCTTTGCCTCACCAACCACGGTGACACTGCGCACCGGTGCTATTTGCAGCCTTCCCCAGGAAGGGAGAAAGAGACTTCCTACACCCATCAACAATGCAAATAAAACGACGCTAATAATCATCGAGACACCAAACGATTTTTGTTCCATAGCAATAACTCCTCTTCTTCCATTTAACGTGCAAGCCGCCTCTCTTGTCAACTCCGGAATTTGGTATACTGCTCTCACTGTATGAAGATAGACGGTAAAGCGCTGGCCGAATCAATCCTGAGTGAGTTGACGCAAAAAGTCACCGTGTTGAAATCACAGGGTATAACGCCGACGCTTGCCGTTATCCTTATCGGCGATAATCCGGCTTCTCTTGCCTACATCAGGCAAAAACAAAAAGCCGCAGAGAGAATCGGTGCAAAACTTCTTTTGAATCATGCCCGCCCCGCTTCGCGGAGCGAGGCCGGGGAGACAAAAACCATGAATCCAGAAGAATTGCTTCGCTTGATCCAAAAATACAATAACGACCCGAATGTCCACGGACTCATTGTCCAACGGCCGTTACCCGACTCGATGGGGGACACAAAAGGTATCGTGGGTGCCGTAGCTCCCCACAAAGATGTAGACGGATTTGTGCCAAACTCTCCCTTTGATGTGCCGGTTGCCCGTGCAGTATGGGAAATCATCGGGTCCACGCGACAAAACCCCAAACACATCGTCGTCATCGGCAGGGGGGAGACCGCAGGGAAGCCTATCGCCAACTATCTACATCGACTTTTTGCGACTTCAACGACCGATGTCGCAACAAAGTCGAGGGGTTTCGCGACGTCTCAGAAGGAACGTCGTGATAACCAACATTGTACGACATCATTGATTCATTCCCACACATCACATCCCAAAGAAATAATGCAACGGGCCGATATCATCATTAGTTGTGTTGGGAAGGAACGGGTGGTGACCGGGGATTGTGTGAAACCCGGCGCGATGCTTATAAGCGTGGGCATCTGGCGTGATTCATCCGGAAAACTGCGGGGGGATTACAACGAAGAAGAAATTGCTAATGTTGCATCTTTTTACACGCCCACTCCCGGCGGAGTAGGACCGGTGAATGTGGCATGCCTCATGCAAAACCTTATAAAAGCTTGTATGATGTCAGTAGGAGGAACACTATGAAAGATACAGTCGGAGCCGTCGTCCTTTTTTTCATTCTTCTTTTTGCATTCACCAAACTCGCGGGTCCCATACCGTTTTCCTTAAACAGTGTCACGACGACGAAAGCGGATACCTTTTCCGTCTCCGGAGAAGGCAAGGTGACGATGCTGCCGGACATTGCCGTCATTTCTGTCGGTGTCACGGCACAAGCCAATACCGTCACCAAAGTGCAGCAGGACTTGAACACGAAAATTAACGCCATGAGTGCAGCGATTAAAAAACTCGGCATCGATGAAAAGGACATCAAGACCACCTATTACAACATCTCGCCGACGTATGATTATTCGTCTTCCTCACAACGGATTACCGGATATCAGGCAAATTCCAATCTCACCATAAAAGTGAGAAAAATTGATACCGTAAACGGCGTCATCGACGCAGCAACAGCCGCCGGAGCCAATGAAGTCAGCGGTGTGCATTTCGACGTTGATGACAAAACGAAAGCGGAAAATCAGGCCCGGGAGGCTGCGGTTGCTGATGCCAAATCCAAAGCCGAAGCAGCAGCAAAAGCCGCGGGATTCAAACTCGGCAGAGTGATAAACTACAGTGAAGGCGGTGGATCAAGCCCTCGTCCGATGATGTTTGATGAGGCAAAATCGCTGCCGATTGCAGGAGGAGGAGAGCCGACACAGGTGGAGCCAGGCTCATCCGAACTCAGCGTCAGCGTCACCTTAAGTTACGAAATTCAATAATAATCGTAGCTAAATAGCTTCAAAAGACGTGCTACTATAGGTCTTGCTCGCCATTCCCGAACGGCGTAAAATAGTTGTTCCAGCGCCTCTTATTCACATTTTGTATCATTTCGTATGGGGAGAACACACGTCAAACCAATCTTGCAGCCGGACGACACCACCTGCGGTCCGGCGTCCCTTAAACATGCATTAAGTATCTTGGGCATGCGCGCTTCTATGGAGCGGCTTATCAATCTTTGTAAAACCGGACGAAACGGCACATCGACAAAACACATGATCGAGGCCGCCAATAAACTCGGGCTCTCGGTTCTCATTGTGGAATATGCAACGCTTCATCACTTGCAAAGCGCCTTAAAGTACCGGCCGAAAGAACCGCGTGCCGTGATTGTTTCGTATTTGTATGATCTGGACGATAAATACGAACCACAGCCGGAGAGCGGACACTGGGCGGTGGTGGCATCGTATCTTTCCAGCAAATCGAGAATCGTCATTCTCGATAGTTCTACCGGCAAACGAAAATCCTATGCATGGAGCGATTTTAGGGATCGCTGGTGGGACTATGACTTCAAACGGAAAAAACTCAAGAAACGGGGTAAAAAATTCCGCCTTATCCGCAAATGGCAACCGCAACTTATGCTCGTGGTCGCACGCGATCCCGAAAGTTTACCGTATTTCCGAACGGACACGGCCCGTGTATTTATACCCTAACCTCTGGGACAAAACCTTACGGTTTTTTCCCAACGATTTTCCCTCATAGGTGTCGC
>JBBTWM010000014.1:0-5694 GCA_038062795.1 Patescibacteria group bacterium
TTGATATATTGAGGTGAGTATGGCTTCGCGTTGCGTTTGATCGTATCCATATGACCAAGTGAAATAGGTGTACCCTGATAATAACGGCCTGCCTGCGATTGATGCAGGGTGATAAAACCAGGTTGAGTTGGCAATAATATCCTCCGGGTTGGTATGTTTTGCAATGAATTGAACGTCCGGGTTTGCGCGGATATCGGCAACAAGCCCCTTGGTGTCGTTGATAATCGGAAAGAAATCAATAATGCCGCTTCCGATAAGCATCGTAATCAATACCGCGCCCGATATGCATTGAAGTACATTTCTCCACAGTGGTTGTTTTACCGTGTTGTATAATTTCAGCATGCCTATCAGCGCAAATGCGGAGAACATGTTTCCGATGATGAGAAAGAAATTAAAGAATTTGTGATTATTAATCATGTCCGGTGAGAACCGCAAGAGGTTGGGCAGGAGAAAGAGGAGCATGAGCGGGACGGCAAATAGTCTGCGGACGGCCTTGGGTGATGACAGGACACCGAGCGGAATAAGGAAAGTGTGAAGACCCAGATTCGCAAACCAGAATCTGATAAAGGAAGAAATATTTTCTGTTCCCCGCATGAGGTATCCCGGCTGCCATACTATCGTCGATGCGGTGTTACTCATATGCCGAACAAGGAAAAATGCCGGGAGTGCTACTATTGCACTGATAATAAGACTCATGCGCGATTTTTTTTGGATGAGAAATATCCACCCCAAAAAGAGTAGCGAGATACCCGCCGCGGCAAAATTAACAAAGAGAAGCACGGATTCGAGACCACCGATAAGGAAACCGATATGCCAGGTTTTTTTTATCGGTTTGAGAAGGAGGAGGAGGATTGCCAATAGCAGCGCATATGATAGTCCGAGATGGCGCTGGTTTGTATAAATATTGAGTGTCCAAAAAGCGGAGATGTTGCCGCCATCCCACGGTCCGAATGCAGGAAATTTCGCATTGGTGATGATGTCGAGCGCCGTTGTGCGCGAGAGCGGATGGTCGCGCAAAAACTGCATGCCGGAAAGCGATCCGTTGAAGAGAAAAAATATTATAGTAAGCCATGAAATCCGGGTATTTGCAAAGAGCTGGAAACTCACGGCATACAGCAGGATAAGCAGCGCGGAAAATCCCAGAGCACTGGGGATATTTACTGCCCAGTCAATGCGCATTCCCAGGCGTTCCAGCAAACCGACCAGGGCATAAAAACCGAAATGATAGCGGATGGGTTCTCCCGGGAAAAGCGGCGATTCTATGGCTTGGCCGCTCATCAACCGGGTGTAATTCTGGCCGTATGAAAACGAGCGGATAAGCGGGATGTGCGCCCCGAAATCGCTCCAAAGTTTGGTGGCAACCCGAATTTCTTGCGTGCTGCTACTGTAGGAAAATGTATAAAACATGAGAAAAAATGAAAAAAGGAGGGCGAGTATGATACCTACAGTTTCACCAATATTTTTTCTTCCTCGTGTCCCTCGACGCTTTGCGTCGGGGTTCCCACCTGCGTCGAAAAAATCTTGGTGTATCTTAGGAATATCTATTTTCATGTATTATTTTTGCGGCTTTTTGGCCTAATTCTACTGCATAGTTTGTTCCTCTATCCCATGGGACAACAAAATCCATGTTTGCCAGATAGAGATGAGGAACAGGAGTCTGTATTGACGGGATTTTTTCAGAATATCGGATTTCATGGACTGGTTGGGCATAGGGGCCGACGAACATATAACTATTAACAATTGACAGTTTACTATTGACTGGAACATGAAGGCGTTTGATAAAGGGCATAAATTCTTTCAACAGTTGTCCTTTTGTCATCGAAAGATATGGGTGGTTTGGGGGAAGATAGTTGCCGAAATAGGTAAGGTGGCGGCCGCCATAGTGCTTGGGGTCCATAAAGTTGGCATGGGCAACTGCTGCCAAGAATGGAAATGACCGGTCCGTAACGTTTAACCAATACACGTTTTTTAATATGGGCCGGTCTGTTTCAATAATCAGCGTTTGGGCGGATACGTGAGGAACGGTGTTAAGGGCCCTGAGGTATGAAGCGGGGATAATCGGTGCTATGTTGGCAGCTAACAGCGTCGGGACGGTTATCAAGACCCGATCAAATGGTTGCTTTGTATCATTGTACGTCACGAGTAGCGTATCGTTTGCGGCTTTGGTAACGGATTGTACCGCTGTGGAGGTTACTACGGCGCCATTATGACTAACGATGGCCTTTTCCAGCGCGATAACGAGCGTATGAAATCCGCCCGCGATATAACAAAGCGACGGCGTCCGTTTCACGATGCGCGCCCAAAACCACGACGCTGCAACGAGCGGCGCATACGTGCCAAATTTCCCATACAGCAAAGGCTCCCATAGAATTTTCCAGGTATTTTTCCCGCCGACGGATGTAAGGAAGCGTTCTGCGGTTACGTGTTCTAATGTTTTCCACAGAGGGAAGAATTTAAAAAATGCGAGGAGGCAAGCGGTGCGTATTTTGTCGATCAAAGACAAGCCAGGGAAGAGAAACAGATGTTTAGGCGAATCCAACTGATACATGGCTCCTTTCCAGAGGGTTGCGGTAATGGGGCGTTTTATTATCAGCTTATCCTGTAGCCCGAGTTCATGAATAAGGGCCAAAATATGGCGGTCATTGGTGAAGAGATGATGATATGCGGCTTCTATGTGCCAGTCCCAGGATTTTTCTTTAAATCCGTGAGCGAGTCCTCCTAAATATGCTTCTTTTTCAAATACGGTAACGGTGTGGCCTTTTTTGGCTAAGTAATACGCTGCGGCGAGACCGGTAAACCCGCCTCCGATAATTGCGATATCCATGAGGGTAATTGTATCACGGGTGAGCGTGCATCTTTCTATTGCCGGCATCGGTGGCGTATACTCGAAATACCTTATGGAATCCGTACATCACGAACAGCAACTACCTCTGCCGGTTGTTAAAACGGTGCGGGATAGAATTATCGCGTTCCATGACAGATATTTGAAGGTAGTACCCATAGCCGAAGATACTGCACAGTCATTCGAAGATATAGTAAAGCGTATGACATCAAAAAAAGGTCAGGCAGTAGTAGAACGGATACGTCCTCATATTACAGATTGGAGTAAGAACGCCGAGGTCTGGGCAAGTACAGGAGATATGGTACTGAGTGTTGCAGGATCAGTACTAGCTGCGGAAGGCTTAGTCGGAGGACTTATAGAAAAGCACAGTATAGAAAAAGCCGCAGGACGACTTGACCTATCAAATCAGCTAACCGGAGCAACAGAGTTAAAAAAAGATATCCGTCCGCGGATAAAACGCGGGTTTGCCGGTGCAGCACTCAGTGGCATCTTCGGCGGACTACGTCCTATTTCCCGTTTAACGTACCGTATCGGCATACCAATAGCCAGGAGAGTGGCTCTGACTGCCGACCGTATTATGCTCAAGAAAGAACAAAAATTAGAAGCAAAACAAGTTTTTGTGGGACGGGGGAAAGCCTGATAGTATAATTACTTCATATGCCGCTTACTGATTTCTGGTGGATTTTGCGATGGTGGGGGACGCTTTTTTTTGTTGGTGCTGCGGCGTATCCGCTTACCCGACGGTTATTTTCTCCGTCCTCCCCGATTGGATCGGGGCCACCCGGCGGCTGGCATGACGCGGGATATTTGTTTGCGAAAGCGGTGGGAATTGCGACCGTGACCTGGGTAGTCTTCGTCTTGGGGACGGCTAGAATTGCGCCATTTACCGTGTCTACGGTTTTTGCATCAGTCATCGGGGTATTTTTTGTTGGTATTTTACTGCACCACATGACCCCCGGGAGAAAGAATGAGGTCGGTCAATGGAAAAAAACGGTTTTGAACATATGTGTTGAAGAGGTTGTTTTTTTGCTGGCGTTATTTGCCTGGTCATGGGTGAAAGCACACGAGCCTTCCTTACGGGGATTGGAAAAATTTATGGATTATGGCTTTATGCAGTCCGCATTACGGAGTACGTATTTTCCTCCGATGGATATGTGGTACCCGCCGCTTCCGGTAAATTACTATTACTTCGGACATCTTGCGACGGCAGTGTTAACGAAGCTATCCGGACTTGATCTGGCCGTGACCTTTAATCTCATGCTTGCGACCATTTTTGCTTTGTGCCTTACTATGAGTTTTTCGATCGGGTATCAACTCGTTCATAGTTCACCGTTTGTTGTGCACAGAAAGCGGTTGCTTGCGTTCGTGAGCGGGGGACTGACGGCCTTTTTGGTGACCCTTGCTGGCAATATGCAGACGATCTATGCATTTACCCGGGGCTACACCGGAGAAGACGTGGCGCCGTTTTGGCTTCTTATGTGGAGGGCAAGTGAATTTTGGCAGAAGCTTCCCGAAGGAATGGAGCGGTATTGGTATGCGAATGCGACACGGTTTATTCCGTTTTCCATCCACGAGTTTCCCAGTTATTCATTTGTCGTTTCCGATATTCACGGACATGTATTATCCATCCCTTTTGTATTGCTTGCTATCGGATTGCTGATCGTACTGTTTGGCATGCGCCGGAAAGATGGGCAGCGGTTCGATTTGTTTTCGTTAGGCATGTATGGGTTTCTTGTTGGTGTGCTGCTCATGACTAACGCGCTTGACGGACCGATCTATTTTGGGTTGTGCATGATACTTCTTACCATTGCAGATTTGCCCTGGAAAAAGGAGCGATGGAAGCGATGGGCAATAGAACTTGGGGTCATCCTGATTGCCGCGCTGATAACCAGCCTGCCGTTCCTTATGCATTTCAAATCATTTGTGAACGGGTTGGCGGTGAATTGTCCGTTGCCCTTTTTTGCGAACAGCAAAGTCGGGCCCATTTTGTTTGAAGGGGTAGAGAAGTGCCAACGGTCGCCTCTCTGGATGCTGTGGTTACTGTGGGGCTTTTTTTGGTATTGCGGCAGCGTTTTCTTTATAAGTAAGATAGAAAAGATTAAGGAACTGTGGGATATACCCAAGGTATGGAATACAAAATTTACTCATATTGACAGAATACTCTTTGTTCTCTATATTTTTGCCTTTGCCCTCATTATATTCCCGGAATTTTTTTACTTCAAAGATATATATCCGCAGCATTTTCGTTCCAACACGATGTTTAAGCTCGGGTATCAGGCATTTATCCTGTGGAGCATTGTATCCGGCTATGCCATCGTAGAGCTTTTCTTCCAGAAGCAATCGCTTCCGGGGTTGGTGAAACGGTTATGGCTGCGGATGGTGTTTATTGCGGTGCTCGTGCCTCAATTGGTGCTGGTAGTGATCTACCCGGCTTTTTCGGTGCGTAGTTACTTTGGGGGATTCAAAACGTATGAAGGTCTGTACGGATTGACATGGCTGATGCGTGAATATCCTGATGATTATCAGGCTATCTTGTGGCTGCAGCAACATAGCAGCACGGACGGTACGACGCTCGTTGAAGCCGACGGAGACAGTTATACGGATTATGAACGGTTTTCGGTGTTTACCGGAATTCCGACGACAGTAGGATGGGCGGTTCACGAGTGGTTATGGCGTGGTTCGTATGATGCGGTATCGCCGCGACGTGAAGACGTGCGCAAGATTTATGAATCCGAAGATGTTGAAGAAACACAGCGACTTCTTGAGCAGTATAACGTGCGGTATATTGTCGTCGGGACTCTTGAACGGCAGAAATTTCCTGTGATGGCCGAATGGAAATTTGAGCAATTGGC
>JBBTWM010000015.1:0-19957 GCA_038062795.1 Patescibacteria group bacterium
ATATGAAAAAGCGCGTGAGCTGACCGCGAGATTTATCGGTGCGACTACGGCAAATGAGATTGTATTTACCCGAAATACCTCCGAGTCTATAAATTTGGTGGCGTATAGCTTACTGCTTCATACGTTCGCTCCCGGAGACCGGATAGTGACAACCATCAAGGAACATCATTCTAATTTCGTGCCGTGGCAGCAGTTATGGAGCGAACGCAGCGTGGATGTCGATATTTGGTACACGGACCGTGAAGGGCAGCTGGATATCCGCGCGCTCGAAAAGCTCATTACCAAAAAAACGAAACTTGTTGCAGTAACGGCCGCGTCAAACGTGCTTGGAACGATAATTCCGATTAAGGAAATTGTTCGAACAGTAAAACGACTCAATTCTCAGTGTTTGGTACTCGTTGACGCGGCACAGGCAGTCCCGCATATGCCGGTTAATGTCGCGGATTGGGGAGCGGATTTCGTCGCGTTTTCCAGCCACAAAATGTTGGGACCGACGGGCGTCGGGGTACTCTGGGGCAGGCTGGAGTTACTGGAAGAAATGAAGCCGTTCAATTACGGCGGGGACATGATTTCCGAAGTGCATGTAGATCACACCGTTTTTAAATCGGCTCCGCATAAGTTTGAAGCCGGCACGCCCCATATTGCAGGCGTTATCGGGTTCGGCGCCGCAATAGAGTATCTGACCCGCTTGGGAATGCAGAACATCCGTGATCACGAACGCGAGTTGGTCGCATACGCCATGAAGCAATTTACCCGTGTGGAAGGTCTTGCGTTCCTAGGTCCCAAGGATCCCGATGTGCGCGGCGGAGTATTTGCCTGCACGCTCAAAGGCGTGCATCCGCATGACATCGCCCAACTCCTCAATGAAGACAATATATGTACCCGCGCGGGTAATCACTGTGCCATGCCGCTTCATGAACATTTAGGCATCACTTCTACGGCGCGTGCGTCATTGTATGTCTATACAACGAAAGAAGATATTGATGTCCTCATAGAGGGGTTAATAAAGGTTAAAAAGGTTTTTTCCTAATGGACCTGTATCGCGAACAAATCCTCGATCATTATAAGCACCCGAGAAATTTCGGTCACCTGGAAGGCACCAACGTGATAAGCGAAGAAAGTAACGTAAGCTGCGGCGACCGTATCGTCATTGAGATGCGGTTAAGCAGCGCGAAGCCGCATGTTATTGAAGAGATCCGTTTTAACGGCGAAGGGTGTGCTATAAATCAGGCGAGCGCCTCGATGCTTACCGAAAAAGTTACCGGTATGCGGGTCATAGACGCAATGAAATTGACGCTTCAGGATGTAGAAGCGATATTGGGGACAACGCTGACGCCGTCGCGGGTGAAATGCGCACTTCTTCCGTTGGAGGCGATTCATAAAGCGATTCAATCTGTAAAATAATCGATTGTCGTTTTTATGGCGTTACGGTATATTCAATAAATATGGACGCAAACGACCCGAAAATGGTGAGAAAAATACGGAATTGGACCATGCGGATAGACCGCGATCTCTGCATCGGGGCGGCAACCTGTATCGCCCTAGCGCCGCGTGCCTGGGCGCTCGATGACGAGGCGAAGGCCATAATATTGGATACGTCGGAAGAAGAAACGGATAACGCACTGCTGGAAGCGGCCAAAGGCTGCCCGGTCATGGCAATTTTTATCACGGACGAAAACGGGAAACAGATTTATCCGTAATAGGTATAATAGTAAAAGTACTTGGATTACTGCATGATTTGCCGGGAATTCCACGACTACATATACGTGAACGTATGAGAGATACTGTTACATGGACTATCGGCGGGGAAGCGGGCTTCGGCATCATGTCGTCGGGCACCATGCTTGCCCGCACGTTTGCGAGAGCCGGATACCACGTATTCGGCGTTAATGACTATCCCTCGCTCATCCGCGGAGGACATAACGTGGTTTCTGTGCGTATCGGAAGCACCCCCTTTTACGGGATGACCCGTGAGCTTCATATACTCGTCGCCCTGAATGCAGAGACTATAGAGCTTCATAAAACCGAACTAAGCGAGGGCGCGTATGTGTTGTATGACCCCAAGGAAAAGGAATGGGCAGCTGCTGACTTCCCCAAGCCCGTGACACTCATCCCCTTACCGCTTCGGGATATTGTGAGTGAACTTCATGCGGATACCGTCATGCGAAATACCGTAGTGTTAGGAGCGAGTGCAGCCTTTTTGGGTGCACCGTTCGAAGCGTTATTTTCGGTTATTCACGACCAGTTTATCCGCAAAGGGGAGGACGTTGTAAATCAAAATGAAAAAATCGCGCGTGCAGGATTTGACTATGTCAAAACGCACTGTAAAGACTTGCAGGATATGCATTTGTCGCCGGGGACCATTACCGAAAAGCAGGCGATAGTAAACGGAAGTGAGGCAGTGGGCTTAGGTGCAGTGCGCGCAGGACTTAAATTTGCCGCAATTTATCCCATGACCCCGATCAATGCAATCATTACGTTTCTGGCTGACCACGCAAAAGAATTCGGTATCGTCTATAAGCAGCCGGAAGATGAGATAGCGGGAATCAATATGGCAATCGGCGCGTCTATAGCCGGTGCGCGGAGTATGGTCGCAACCTCAGGAGGCGGCTTCGCCCTTATGGTAGAAGGACTGTCCCTTGCCGGTATGGTAGAAGCACCTCTGGTTATCGATCTCGGGATGCGGGTCGGTCCCGCGACGGGTATGCCGACCTATACGGAACAGGGGGAATTATTGTTTGCTATCTATGCCGGACACGGAGAGTTTGCCCGGATTATTTTAGCACCCTCGGACGCAGAAGAAGCATACAGTCTGACGGCTATGGCGTTTAATCTCGCAGACTGCTATCAAATTCCGGTGTTTATACTTACGGATAAATACCTTAATGAAAGCCAGTGGTGTATACCGCTTTTCCAACTTCAAAAGCCCGTGACGATTGACCGGGGCAAGTTATTTATTGATGATACCGGGGCCGCTGAGGGACAGTTCCAGCGATACGATCCTGCAAGTACTGATGGCGTGTCCCCCCGGAGTATTCCGGGAGCCAAACACGGACAGTATTATGCAAATTCTTACGAGCATGACGGCATGGGCCATATGACGGATCGGGCCACTATGAGAAATACCATGGTAGAGAAGCGCCTGCGGAAAATAAAAGCGATAGAGTCGGTCATTATGAAACCCGTGTATGCCGGCGATGAAAACGCTGATATCACCCTGGTGACCTGGGGAACGACAAAAGGGTCGGTCATCATGGCAATGGAGGCATTGCGGAGCCAAGGAAAAAAGGTTGCCGTTATTACGTACCCATGGATATATCCGTTCCCGGCCACAGAGACGAAGGCGCTGCTTGCTACAGCCAAACGGATAGTCGATGTCGAACAGAATGCCACGGGACAGCTGGCGCATCTCATCCGTTCAGAAACAGGCATAGAAGTGACGGAAAAGTTGTTAAAATATGATGGGAGACCGTGGTTACCGGAAGAAATAGTGAGTAAGCTTATCTAATATGGCGTCATTAACAGCAGAATCATATAATACCGGATTTTTGCCCACCTGGTGTCCGGGATGCGGAGATTTCGGCATATGGAAGTCGCTCCAGGGAGCTTTTGCCAAGTTGGGTATCGGGCCTGATGACGGGCTTGTCGTCTATGGTGTGGGATGCCATGGCAATATGTACGATTGGATGCGGATGTACGGATTTGCCGGTCTCCATGGTCGGGCGCTGCCGGTTGCCCAGGGAGCTAAGCTCGCCAATCACACATTGCCGGTTGTCGTGGTATCCGGCGACGGGGATTGTTTGGGTGAGGGAGGCAATCATTTTCTCCACGCAGCGAAAAGAAATCCGGATATTACGGTGATCATCCATGATAACCAGGTGTATGGGCTTACGACCGGTCAGGCTTCTCCAACCGCCAAGCCGGGATTTAAGACGAAGTCGACGCCGGAAGGAAGCACGGATGCGCCGGTCAATCCGCTCGCCCTTGCAATCGTTTCGGGCGCCACCTTTGTCGCGCGTGGGTTTGCCGGAGACCTCCCGGGACTTACCGTGCTTATGACAGAGGCAATGAACCACAAGGGGTTTGCGGTGCTTGATGTATTACAGCCGTGTGTGACGTTTGACAAAATTCATACGTATCAGTGGTATCGGCCGAGGCTGTATAAACTGGACGGGACCGGATATGTTCCGGATAACAAGCTCACGGCGCTTGAGAAAGCCATGGAGTGGGGTGACAAAATACCGCTCGGCGTGTTATATAAGGAAGATAGGCCAACGAGCGAAGGATTGGAGTCCGCGCTCCAGGGAGAGCCGCTGATCCGGTTGCCTCTTGAAGTAGCACACTGGGATGCGCTTCTCAATGAGTTTGTCTGAAGTTGACCCAACCTTAGAATCGGGGATTGACCCGTTCGATACGCTCAGGGTTATACTCTAGTGAAATCGAAGTATTGACAATTGTTTAGCACTTGTTATACTAGAGTGCTAATCAGGGTAAATTTTCACACGTTACGGAAAAAACTATTATGAGTACTTCACTCGATAATCCAAATCAAATGCTGCCGGTGGTTCCCATCCGCGATGGTATCGTGTTTCCGGGGACGGAGATGATCCTTACGTTCGGCAGACAGCGGTCAGTAGCGGCCATAGAGGCTGCACAGAATGCAGGGAAACGCGTCGTACTGGTGATGCAGAGAAACCCCAACATCAATGATCCCACACAGAGTGACCTGTACCAAATCGGTACGGTCGGGGAGATCGTGCAGATGATGCGTAATGAGGGGGAAATAAATGCGCTGGTCCGGGGGATCGCCAAAGTAGAAATTACCTCGTACGAAGCCGTTGAGCCGTTTTTTGTGGCCCGGGTAGCGGATGTTGCCGATGTCATAGAAGACGATGACGAAATAAAAGCATTATTTAATCACCTCACGGGCGTGCTGCGACAGGCCGTAAAGCTGGGCAAGACGATGGATTTCCTTACGTTTATGAACATCATGTCCGGCGTCACGCCCCAGATGCTTTCGTACCAGTTGGCCGGAGTATTGGATACGAAACCGAGTGAACGTCAGGAGCTTCTGGAGATCAATTCCGTAAAAGCGCGGTTTGAAAAAGAAGCAACGTATCTTGCCAAAGAGGTGAAAGTGTTAGAGCTGGAGCGTAAAATTGCGACAAAGACCCAGGAGAAGTTCGAAAAAAACGTGAAGGAGCAAGTCCTCCGGGAGCGCATAAAAACGATAGAAAAAGAACTTGGCGATGACGATGAGAATAAGGAATTTAAGGAACTAGCCGATAAAATCAGGAAAGCGGGTATGCCGCAGGATGTGAAGGAAAAGGCGGAAAAAGAACTGCGCAGACTCACCCAGATGTCCCAATACAACCCGGAGGCTTCCTATGTACGCACCTACCTGGATTGGTTGGTCGAGGTGCCGTGGACTGCCGAAAATACAAATAAAGTAAATCTTTCCGATGCGGAAAAAGTGCTCAATGATGATCATTATGCGCTCGGTAAAATCAAAGAACGTATTTTGGAATTCCTGGCGGTTATGAAACTTCGCGGCAACGCGGAGGAAGTCACGGACAAAGCAGCAATAACAGACAAGAAAGAAGATGGAAAACCCGAGAAAAAAGGAAATAAATCAGCGCCTACGATTCTCTGTTTTGTGGGCCCTCCCGGAGTAGGAAAAACCTCCATCGGTAAATCTATCGCCCGGGCTTTGGGAAGGAAATTTGTCAAGATGTCTCTCGGAGGAATCCGTGATGAGGCAGAAATCCGGGGCCACCGCAGAACGTACGTCGGTGCGATGCCGGGGAGAATCATCCAGGGCATCAAGCAGGCAGGGACCAAGAGTCCTGTGTTCATGCTCGATGAAATAGACAAAGTGGGTGCAGACTTCCGCGGCGATCCGTCATCGGCGCTCCTTGAGGCGCTGGATCCGGAACAAAATTATGCATTTTCCGATCATTACCTGGAAGTGCCGTATGATCTTTCTGAGGTATTTTTTATTACCACATGCAACCAGCTCGATACTATACCTCCGGCGCTTCGGGACCGGTTGGAGATAATCCGGTTTGCCGGATATACCGAGGACGAGAAGTTCCACATCGCGCACGATTATCTTTTTGAAAAACAACGCGTGATCCATGGAATACCTGCCGGAGTGGTAGAACTTACTGATGAGGGGCTTCGGGAAATTATCCGGCGTTATACAAGGGAAGCGGGAGTCCGTAATCTGGAGCGCGAAGTGGCGACTCTGTTTAGGAAGACCGCCAAAAAAATCGCGGAAATAGATCTCAAAGACAGAAAAAAATACAAGATCGGTCCGGATGGTTTGCAAACGTATCTAGGTCCTACCAAATTCACGTCATCGCTTGCAGAGAAAAAAGATGAGATTGGCATGTCGACCGGACTGGCCTGGACCGAGGCGGGCGGGGATATACTGTTTATCGAAGTAGCGCTCATGCCGGGCAGAGGCACACTGATACTCACCGGCCAACTGGGCGACGTCATGAAGGAATCTGCCCAAGCGGCCATGTCGTATGTACGGAGCCGCTGGAAGGCGCTCAAGTTGCCGGAGAAGTTTTACCAGAAATTGGATGTGCATGTGCATGTGCCCGAAGGCGCAGTTCCGAAAGACGGTCCGTCTGCAGGAGCGGCAATCGCCACAGCCATCGTGTCCGCGCTCAGTAAGAAAGCAGCACGCAAGCTGGTGGCCATGACCGGTGAAATCACCTTGCGGGGGCGAGTGCTGGAAATCGGCGGCGTGAAGGAAAAAATGATCGCCGCGCACCGTGCGGGGATAAAAGAAGTCATTTTACCCAAGAATAACAAAAAAGATCTGGAGGATATTCCCAAATCGGTAATGAGCGACCTTAAGTTCCACTTTGTGGAACATATGGACGAGGTGCTCAAAGTTGCTATCCCCGGGCTCCGGTTTTCCGTGAAATAGCCATTACTGCTTCATGTAATCGTAAATGATTTTTGAAATGACGGCGAACTGTTTGTCTGTTTCTTCGCCCTCTTCTGTACCGTTGGTAAAAATCCCCAGGTAATAGGTGTGTTTGCCGTCGGAGATTATACCGGCATCGTGGATGATACCGACTTCCGTGCCGATTTTGTGATAGACCGTGGTATTGTCGGGCAGATTTGCAGGCAATCTCGTCTCATGGTCCGTGTCCTTGAGGAAGGAAAGCATTTCCAGCGTTGCCGCCTGGTCGGTGATTTTATTTTCATACATCATACGCATGAGTGTGGCGATATCTTTGTTAGACGTTTTGTTTGTGATCATATCGGTTTGCACCAGACCCCACTGGCTCACTACAGATTTGAGTTTATCAAAGCCGATAATATGGTTTGCCAGGATATAGGCTGCTGTATTATCACTTTCTTTGATCATGAGCTTTGCCAGTGTTTTTACGGAGTAGACACTTCCGGGTTTTTCATAGCGGATTGATCCCGTGCCGTAATCCTGTATGTCTGCCGCCTGCACGGTGATATCGCGATCCAGATCGATTTCTCCCTTGTTGGCATAGGAGTACAGTGCCGCAAGGATGGGGATTTTATTGACCGAAGCCGCGACAAATATTTCCCCTTCGCTGATGTTGAGCGTGAAATCGGAGGTGTAATCGTCAACGACGATGGAATAATCGTTCCACGAGTCATCGATGGCCTTATTGATTTTTTCTGTTAAATCATCCGCATTCTTCGTTTTTTTGAACAGCGTAAATGTTTTGGGTTGCGGCGTGTTTTGAATGACCACAGTAGCGTCAGGAATCGGGGAGATGATTGTGTGCCGGGGGCCGGCAAGTACGCGGTACGATCCGATCGCGATGCTCATGACGCCAACAATAAGTAAAATAAACCGTATCCAACGCTTTCGTTTCGTCCGGGCGCCATCCATGGGGAGATTGTATCATACGGTATAATGATTACTATGAACATACGATTTGCATCGATGAAAGATAAATCATATGTGCTTGCCCTCATGGATGAACTTGGGGAAGAAATAAATATGAAACGCGGATTCTCGCCGCACAACGCGGAAGCGTCAATGGTAGGCGGCATGATGTTTGAAGACGTTGTTTCAAGAAAAGATACGATGATATTTGTTGCAGATCACGATGGCGCGCTTGTCGGGTTAATAACATTTTATTTGTTACCTAATATTCGTCACGGATTTTATGGAGGTCACATTGAAGATGTGGTTGTGAGCAAGCCCCACCGGAGGAAAGGTGTTGGCACACTGTTATTTACTGCAGTGAAAGCGTATTGTAAAGAACATAATATACGCGTTATTAAACTGGATAGCGGGTTGGAACTGGTAGATGCACACAAGTTTTATGAAAAGCATGGAGGTATATTTACGGAAAAAATGTTCCGGTTTGACTTATAAATTATGAACGTAACTATACGTCAGGCTAATGTAGCAGATGTGCCGGCAATTTGTTCGTTAAGCCAGTCGCTCTTTGAACATGAGCGGCAGTTTACCGATGAGTATGATATGGGTTGGTCCCATGGGAAGGCCGGGAAAGCGTTTTTTACCCGGAGACTGAAAAGCCCGTCATCATTTATCCTGCTTGCCGTGGATGGGGATAAGCCGGTGGGATATGCGCTTGTGAAACTGGACAAGTTTTCCTGGCGGTCGTTTAACCCGGTTGCTGATATAAATAATCTGAGCGTGGACCCCGCGTACCGCGGGCAGGGGGTCGGCGCGAGGCTGATAGAGGAAGCCAAACAGGTCGCCAAAAAACGCGGGGCGAGGCGTATGACGGTACAGGCCCAGCACAAAAATGAGCGGGCGCTCAAATTTTACCGGACGCAGGGGTTTACAGATTCCGACGTCGCGCTCCTCATGAACCTCGAATAAGTTTGTCATTCTCAATAGATCGGTAATACGCTTCGAATCGGTGTAATAAATGATATAATACTCTCATCGCCCCGTTCGCAGTCCAGGAGTTAATGATCCCGCGTAGCGGGAGAATCTTACTCCTGGTGAGTGCCGCGTACCCGCGGCGCTAGCGGCCAGAGGAGTGATATAGGGAGTAGAAAGATTCGTTAACAAGTAAATATGCCCCGTTCGTCTAGCGGCCCAGGACGGTTCCTTCTCAAGGAACAAATCGCCGGTTCGAATCCGGCACGGGGTACATACAAAAAGGACTGGCATTCGCCAGTCTTTTTTTGTATCTGCGCTCTGCGCAGAATTAGAACCGGCTTGCCGGTACGCAATCCAGGAGTTAATGATCCCGCGTAGCGGGAGAATCTTACTCCTGGTGAGTGCCGTGTATTCGCGGCAATCCGGCACTACGTTAGCAATTCTCCACCTCGGAGGTGGAGAGAGAATACGAGGCTAAATTGCAGCGTTTTCTCAAACCCATTTTTCCACCTCGGAGGTGGAAAAAACAGGTATTTGTTCCTGAATCGGTATACAATGTATGTATGGAACCCAAGTGTCCAACCTGTCATACCGTGGTCCGGCCGACAGACTATTTTTGCTTTAACTGCGGCAAAAATCTGCATGAAAAACTTCTCCCGACAAGCAGGGCTACGGAAATTATGTATTACGTGGGCAGCTTATTGCTTCCGCCGATAGGGATATGGTGGGGGTTTAAGTACCTGCGGCAGGATGATCGGGACAGTAAACGTATCGGATTTATCTGTATGGCTATTACTGTTATTTCCACATTAATCGCCGTGCAGTGGACCATGCAATTCATGCAGGGCGTCAATGCACAGGTGAACCAGCAGCTGCAGGGCATAGAGGGATTTTGATAGGTAAGCGCTGCTTCGATTCCAGCCTTGACAAGGTGAGTTGAGTCTGAGAAAATCTTAGCTACGTCCGAAGCCCCAAAAGGCCAAAGATAAAGAATTTATTAGTCTCCCTGGGCAGTTTACCGTGGGGAGGTTTTTTTTAATCACGATACTATGACCGTAAACCATGTAGTTGTTACAAAAGAAGGATTAGACGCGCTCAAAGCAGAGTACGAAGAGCTTACGAATCTGAAGCGGCCGGAGGCCGTGACCAGACTCGCCACCGCGCGTGAGCAGGGTGACTTGTCGGAAAACAGCGAATACACGGATGCCAAACAGAACCTCGCATTCATTGATGGGAGAATTGCCGAACTGGAAGAGGTGCTTCACGGCGTGAAAGTAGTGACCAGCCACACCAACGGACAGGTAAACGTCGGATGCAAGGTGACGCTTCATATAAACGGCAAAAAAGAAGAATTTACTGTCGTCGGTGAGTGGGAAGCAGATCCTCAAGCCAAAAAGATTTCGCATGAATCCCCCTTGGGAAAAGCCCTCATGGGTAAAAAGGTGGGAGACAAAGTAGAGGTGGAGGCGCCGGCGGGCAAAATCCACTACAAGATATTGAACATAGAGTAATATCCCGAGTACAAGGAAATTGTCCCACCCTTCGCGAAGAGTGGGATTTTTGGTATATTGACAGGTAACGAATCTACGTGTATATGTAGGAACTTATGAGCATCTATTGTTTCATCAGCAAAAAAGCAAAGAAACAATCCCAAACCGGGAGGGATGCTCGTGGTCTAACATAAACAGATAATTTTCCACAAATATGAGCCCCTCTCCGGAGGGGTTTTTTTGATGGTTATTTAGCAAGCGAATTCATATTCGCGAGTTTAATAACCATCAATCCCGCTCCGCGGGTTTTGTGGGCAGAAAGGAAAAATATGACAACACCAGAACAAAATACAGGAAGCACCGGCGGGTCAGGATTAGATCGCCGTACATTTAACCGTTGGTATGACAATTACCGATTTGGCATCGTGCATAGTTTACACGGTCTTGAGCGGTTTGCGCTGCGGGGCCAGCAGGCTATTGAGCGTCAAACAGAGACTCACGATCGGTCGGTCGGTCGTTTTCTTGTGGGCAATAATCTTCTGCAGCAGGCGATAGCATCGGAAAAAGTTGCCCCGTTTATCGAGGTTGTGGTGCCGACAGAATTAACGGTAAATAATGGATCCGGCAGAGAGCGGGTATGGATGATGATGGGCGCGGTAAATCACCCGCGCAGGCAGTCACCGTTTACGGTTGACACGATCGTACGGGATGTCGATAGGTCGGTGCAACATACGGAGTATAATCGTCCGAAAACTCCTTTGGAACGGATTCGGAAATTGCGGTCACAAGGATATTTGTTCATACGGGATATCCCGAAAGGGAGAGAAGATGAGCTTTTGCGCCTTTGGGAAACGACCTTTGACTGGACAAGAGAAGGTATAGACGGTCTGCAAAGCCGTTTACAAAGAGAGCGATCCCTTGCGCCCGCACATCGCGGGGCGTGGTTTACCGGTCTTATCAATTCCCGGAATAACGAATTGGTCGCCGCTGCTACGGCAGAACGGCTGGATATACCCGTGGGGGACGGAAGGATATTGCCACTTGTGGAAAGCACGGAGTGGCGCAGATCGGATAATGCCGCACGGGGCGGACTTATGGCAGGAGCAGTTTCCCATTTGCACGGACAAGTCTTACAGGATTTGGAAACATATAACCCTTTAATAGTTGCGGAAGCCAACTATTGGTCTGAGGCGCATAATGTCGGATTGGCGGCGGGTATGGTAGTGCCATCCAGGAACATGTTCGGAAGAAAAATTCCGCAGACGTTGATGCAAAACGTCCGTGTGGGTGACGGAAAAATACCGGACGGATTGCGGGATTTCACAATGATGTATTTGCCACCTATGGGACGGCGTTCACTTTATAACCGTGCGTCACGGGCAGCCATACTGCAGGAAGGGGGCGTATGATCATCGTCTATCCATCTCATCATGTGAGACATAGGCCACCAAATGAAATATTTAATGGTAACCGCGATGCGCACTCGGAAGTTCCGGAGCGTATAGAGCGGATACGCCAATCACTGGAAACGCTGGAGGGAATGCGGTTTCTTCTGCCCCGACGATTCCCGTTATCCTGGATTGAACGGGTCCATGATCGGAGGTATGTGAGTTATTTGGCAGAAGCCGGAAGGAATGCCGGTGCGGCGTACGTGTACCCTTCTGTTTTTCCGTACGGTGAACATCAGCATACTACACAGGAAGTTGGTATACGGGGGATATATAGTTTCGATACCTATACGCCGGTAAGCAATACGACCTACGAGGCTGCGCGCGGATCTGCGATGGCAGCATTGACGGCAGCCTCGTATGTCCGCCGGGGAGAGCGTGTGGCGTATGCACTTTGTCGGCCGCCGGGGCATCACGCGCTGCGGGCGCGTATGGGAGGGTATTGTTACTTTAATAATACGGCTATCGCCGCCGAGTATCTGAGCACCCGGGGACGTGTTGCTGTTTTGGATATTGACGTACATCATGGTAACGGGACTCAGGATATTTTTTATACCCGGTCAGATGTGTTGGTCGTAAATATTCATGGAAATCCTGATGAGCTTTATCCGTATTTTACCGGTAGGACCGAGGAGCTAGGACAAGGGGAGGGACTCGGACATACCTTTAATTTTCCGTTGCCGTTGGGTACGGAAGATAAAGCATATGACGGTGCGTTATGCGCTGCGGTTAGCCGTATAAGACAATTCGCTCCGAACTATCTAGTGGTTTCCGTGGGGTACGATGCACACAGGGATGACCCTATCGGAAGGCTAGGTCTGACAACTCCATATTACTCTCGTATAGCAAGGTCTTTAGCTGCATTGCGGTTGCCCACCGTGTTTATCCAGGAGGGCGGATATAATGTAGAAACGCTGGGAAGTATCGCACAACAATTTGTTAAAGGATTTTTGACGGGAGGTGTCTGAAGAGATTATTAGATTAATTGATGAACGGAACAAGATGTAGGATAATACGCATATGGCAACCATTGATGATCTGAAAAAAGCACGTTTGGAAAAACTCGAAGCGCTCCGCAAGATGGGAGTAGATCCATATCCGCCGAAAGTCCGGCGTGATCACACGGTCACACAGGCCCGTGAGATGGATGGCAGCGCCGTGGCAGTTACCGGCCGCATCGTTGCCATGCGCGGACACGGCAAGCTATCATTTTGGGATGTCGTCGACGAGTCAGGCAAAATACAGGTGGTGCTGAAGGCAGATGTATGCAAACCGGAAGCATTTGCATTAGTGCAATACTTCGACATTGCCGATATCGTCGCCGTGCAGGGAAATGTCGGTAAGACTCAGGCAGGTGAAATTTCGGTATTTGCCGAAGATTTGCAGATTCTGACCAAAACGCTTTTGCCGCTGCCCGACCAATGGCATGGGCTCAAGGATGTAGAAGAGCGCTATCGCAAACGATACCTGGATACGATATTAAATCCGGAAGTGAAAAATCGTTTACTCATGCGGAGCAAGATTATCGATTCGATTCGTGATTATCTCACGAACCGTGGATTTGTCGAAGTGGAAACACCCACGCTTCAGCCTGTATACGGCGGGGGATTTGCCCGGCCGTTTTCGACCCATCACAATGAGCTGGATGCGAATTTATATCTCCGGATTTCCGATGAAATGTATCTCAAACGCCTGATCGTCGGAGGGTTTGAAAAAGTATTTGAGATTACCAAAGTATTCCGCAACGAAGGCGTTGATCTCGATCATAATCCGGAGTTTACGATGTTCGAGGCCCAAATAGCGTACCAGGATTATTCCTACGGCATGAACATCATAGAAGAAATAATCGAACAGGCAGCACTGCGTGTACATGGTACGACCAAATTTATGTACCAGGGGGTAGAGATGGATGTGAAGCGTCCGTGGAGCAGGCTTCGTATAGTGGAGGCGGTGAAACAGTATACCGGGATTGACCCGCTTGCCTGGAAGACATTGGCAGAAGCCAAGAAAGTGATTCAGACAATGGAGATAAAAGAAGAAAAATTTAAAGAACTCAGGAAAATCCAAACCGTCGGGGAGTGCATTGCATTTGCATTTGAAGAAACCGTTGAGGAAAAACTGATCCAGCCGACGATTATTTACGATTATCCGGTTGAGGTGTCGCCTCTCGCGAAAAAATGTGACGATCCGCGGTTTACCCAACGGTTTGAGATGTTTGCGTTCGGTTCGGAATTGGGGAACAACTACACGGAACTCAATGATCCGATTGATCTCCGGAAGCGTTTTGTCGATGAAAAAAAGCGGGAAAAGGCAGGGTTTATGGAAGCGCATCAGACGGACTATGATTATCTCGAAGCCATAGAGCACGGGTTCCCGCCGACCTGCGGGATTGCAATCGGCATCGATAGACTCGTTATGCTGCTTACCGACGCCAAATCCATAAAAGAAGTCATCCCGTTCCCAACGCTTCGGCCCCAACAATAATCCTATGATTACCCGATCCCAGGCTATAGATTTATTGCACGAACACACCAAGAATCAAAATCTCCGTCGGCATATGTATGCCGTGGGATTTGCCATGCGGGCATTGGCAGAGAAACTCGACGGAGATCCTGATTCATGGGAAATTTTAGGACTTCTCCATGATGCGGACTGGGAAGAGACGAAAGATATGCCGGATGAGCATACGAAACATTCACTCGCCTGGTTACAGGAATTAGGCGAGACAGAGGGCCCTATTGTCCATGCGCTTATGTCCCACAACAGGAAGCACACGCATCTGGCTGAGTTAGAAGGAAATATGGAGTGGGCGCTGGAAACCGTTGATGAACTCACCGGTTTTATCGTCGCTGTCGCTCTCGTTCGGCCGGAGAAATCACTGGCGGCCGTCACTCCGGAAGCGGTCATGAAAAAGTGGAATCAAAAAGCCTTTGCCGCAGCGGTCGAACGCGGACAGATTGCCCAGTGCGAAGAAAAGCTTCATATTCCGCTGCCTGAATTTATTGCGATGACGCTTGAGGCAATGCAGAGCCACCATGAAGATTTGGGTTTATAGTTATACTTCGATTAATCGATTAATCGAAGTGTGTGAGGAATGCCTTTGAAACTTTTAATTGCAACAACGAATCCCGGGAAATTAGCCGAAATCAAACGATTTCTCTTTGACGTGCCGGTTGAGCTCGTTAGTCTCAACGACGTAGGGATCACAGATCATGTAGAAGAAACGGGTGCGACGTTTGAAGAGAACGCAGTGCTAAAGGCAAAGTTTTATGCGGAAAAGTCGGGTCTCCCGACGCTTGCGGATGACGGAGGGTTTGAGATAGATGCACTTCATGGAGAACCGGGAGTTAAATCCCACCGGTGGGTGTACGGTGACCGTGAAAATACGGACGAGGAACTTATTGCCTATACGTTTCAAAAGATGCAGGGAATTCCGCCGGGAAAACGCGGCGCCCAATTGCGACTCATCCTAGCGCTGGTTAAACCTAACGGTGAAGTGGTCGCCACCTCAGAAGAAAAAATTCGTGGGATTGTGGCTTCTGAGCCGTCAAAAACGCATCAGCCGGGATTTCCGTACCGGGCAATTCTCTGGATTCCCGAAATCAATAAATACTATGATCAAAACGTAATGACTCCGCAGGAAAACAACTTGTACAATCACCGCAAAAAGGCTGTGGACAAATTGAAGCCCCGATTATTACAGTTATTATCCGGAAGTGTATAATATACCTTATGTTAGATATTAAATTTATCCGTGATAATCTGGATCTTTGCAAACAAGCAGCCGTAAACAAAAATCGGGTGGTGGATTGGGACGCTCTGCTCTCTCTCGATGAGAAACGGCGTGAATTGATCGGCAAAGCAGAGGTATTACGGGCAGAACGAAATGAGGTAAGCCGTACCCGTACAGACGAAGGAATCGCCCGCGGTAAAGCGATAAAAGATGAGCTCAAAGGGATTGATGAAGTATTGCGTACCACCGAAGAGCAGTTTAATCTGGCGATGCTTACGGTTCCCAATGTGCCGGATGCCAGTGTGCCGGTAGGCAAAGACGAAAGCGACAATGTAGAAATAAAAAAATGGGGAGAGCCAACTAAATTTACGTTCAGCCCCAAAGATCATATAGAGCTTGCCAAACGCTTGGATCTTATCGACTTCGAGCGCGGGGCAAAGGTGGGAGGATCACGCGCGTATTTTCTGAAAAATGAAGCAGCCGCGATGGAATTTGCCGTGTTGTTCTATACATTCCAAAAACTGATTGCCAAAGGATACACGCCGCTGATCGCGCCAAGTTTAGTGAAGGAGTTTACTTTGATGGGCAATGGTCAGTTCCCGTGGGGCCGGGAAGAGGTGTATGCCATCCCCAAAGACGATGTGTATTTGGCAGGCACTGCGGAAGTGCCGGTGACGGCATACTACAGTAATGAAATGCTCTTGGAAAAAGATCTGCCCAAGAAATTTGTTGCGTTTTCTCCCTGTTTCCGCCGCGAAGCGGGAAGTTATGGAAAAGATACGAGAGGGGTCTATCGGCTGCATCAATTCAGCAAGATTGAACAAGTAATTATCTCAACGTCAGAAATGAACAACTCTCTTACTCTACATGAAGAGTTGTTGGCTAATGCAGAAGAAATTCTTCAGGACCTCAAATTGCCCTACCGGGTACTTCTCATGTGTACCGGCGACATGGGCGAGCCGCAGGTGAAAAAATATGATATCGAAACCTGGATGCCGGGGAGGAAGGCTTACGGAGAGACGATGTCCAATTCGTTTATGGGAGACTTTCAGGCGCGTAGGCTCAAGATCCGGTACAAGGCAAAAGACGGATCGGTGAAATTCTGCCATACGCTCAACAATACGGCGATAGCAAGTCCGAGAATTTTGGTCGCGCTGCTGGAAAATTATCAGCAGGCAGACGGTTCAATAAAGATTCCGGATGTCCTTCAGCCGCTTATGGGCAAAAAAGAGATTCGAAGATGAACTGGCTTTCGTATATTTTTCCACAGACTGTTGCCAGGGCATCATCTCCGTATAATCGGGATATCCGTGTCAATGTAGAAAACGGAACATATAAACTTTTGGTAAATGGCGCGCGGGAATCGGGAGCGTACATTGCATCATTGTGGCGTCATGCATTCCGCTCATTTGGGGTTACAAAGAAGCGTGAGGTAAAAAACATTCTCGTCCTTGGAGTAGCAGGGGGGACTATCATTCACATGCTTCATAAAGCGTATCCTGAATCCCGTATCACGGGAGTAGATATCGATGCCGTAATCCTTGATATCGGAAAAACACATTTCGGATTAGGCGCTCTGCCTCGGTTCCGTTCTGTTTGCCGGGACGCGAGGAAATTTGTTTCGGCGTACAAGGGCGTCCGTTTCGATCTTGTTGTTGTCGATATATACGTTGGTCCCGATGTTCCCGACTTTGTACTCACATCAAAATTTGAGCGAAACGTGAAAAAACTGTTGTCTCAAAACGGATTTGTTCTTATCAATTATTTGCGCCAGCCGGGATATGAAGAGAAAGCCGTGAAGCTTCAGAATATACTGCAGACGTTATACAACAATGTTCGGTCGGCGGATATCCATAACAACAGATTTTTCCTCGCTCAGTAATGATGGTATTTGTGGTAAAATTGATCGATGTTTAAGTTCCTCGGTAAGCTACTCGACAGCAACGAAAAAGAAGTCAACAGACTGCGGTCTTTGGTTGAGCAGATCAATGCGCTAGAGCCCGAAGCCAAGAAGATTACGGATACAGGCTTTGCCAAAAAAACCGCCGAATTTAAGGAGCGCCTCAAGGGCGGCCAAACGCTTGATGATATTCTGCCCGAAAGCTACGCACTTGTGCGCGAAGCAGCAAGCAGAGCCATTGGGGAGCGGCATTATGACGTGCAACTTATGGCGGCAATTGTACTGCATCAGGGAAAAGTAGCAGAGCAAAAAACAGGAGAAGGGAAGACGCTTTCTGCTACCCCTGCGTTGTACCTTAATGCGTTAACCGGCAGGGGAGCGCATCTTGTGACCGTCAATGATTATCTTGCCCGCCGTGACGCCGGGTGGATGGGGCCCATTTATCATACGCTTGGTCTTACGGTATCGGCCATGATCAGCGAGCAGTCGTTTCTCTACGATCCGGAATTCAACGATCCGACCGCCACCGACTGGAGGCTCCAGCATTTGCGGCCGGTGAGCCGCAAGGACGCGTATCGTGCCGACATTACGTACGGCATTAATTCAGAATTCGGTTTTGATTACCTCCGGGATAATATGGTCAGTGACATGTCGCTTTTGGTCCAGCGGGACTACCATTTTGCCATTATCGATGAAGTTGATTCTATTCTTATCGATGAGGCACGGACCCCGCATATCATTTCCGCACCGGCGGAAGAGGCGACGAGTAAATACTATGACTACGCCAAACTCGTCGATAAATTAACAGGAGAGACGGATTATGTAATCGACGAGAAGCTCCGTACAGCTCACCTAACAGACCACGGAATACTCAAAATAGAAAAGATGTTGGGTCTCGGGAACATTTACGAAACCAGTTTTGAAACGGTTCACCACCTCGAAGCAGCGCTCAAGGCGCGGGCACTGTTTCACCGCGAGAAAGAATACATCGTCAAAGACGGCCAGGTGATCATTGTCGATGAGTTTACCGGACGGTTGCTCACCGGAAGACGATTCAGCGAGGGAATACATCAGGCGATAGAGGCCAAAGAAGGGGTTGCCATCCAACAGGAGAGTAAAACACTGGCGACGGTGTCACTCCAAAATTATTTCCGCATGTATGAAAAGCTTGCCGGCATGACCGGAACCGCGGCGACGGAAGCAGAGGAATTCAAGAAAATTTATAACCTCGATGTTGTGGTGATGCCGACCCACCGGTCGCAGGTGCGTCTGGACCACGCGGATATGGTCTATAAAACAACCAGAGCCAAATATGCGGCAGTCGTCAACGATATTATCGAGCACCACAAAAAAGGCCAGCCGGTGCTTGTGGGTACGACGTCGATAGATAAAAACGAAGTCATCAGTGAAGCGCTGAAACGCAAGGGAATTACCCACGAAGTATTAAATGCCAAAAATCATTTACGGGAAGCCATGATTATTTCAAAAGCAGGCGAGCTGGGAGCGGTGACGGTAGCGACCAACATGGCCGGCCGTGGCGTGGATATTATCCTTGGGGGACCGAAGAAAGAAAAATGGGAGTATGCAAATGAAAAAGAATGGGAAAAAGATATAGCGATTTGGAAAAAAAGTCATGATAAAGTGCTTGCCGCAGGAGGGCTCTACGTCATCGGTACGGAGCGGCACGAGTCGCGAAGAATCGATAACCAACTTCGCGGCCGAAGCGGGCGGCAGGGGGACCCGGGAGCCAGCCGTTTCTACGTGTCTCTGGAAGATGATATCATGCGCCTTTTCGGCGGAGATCAGGTTTCGCGTCTCATGGATATATTTAAACTTCCGGAAGATGTGCCGCTTGAGCACGCCATGGTTTCCCGGGCGCTGGAGCAAGCACAGGTGAAGGTAGAGGGATTTCACTTCGATAACCGTAAACATCTGGTGGAATATGATGATGTACTCAATAAACACCGGGAGATCGTATACCGGAGGCGGCGGAAAATTCTGGAAGGGGAGAGCCAGAAAGATGCGATTTTACAAAAGCTTGATAACGAAATTGCCAATTTTGTCACGGTCTATAGTGCGGAAGCAGGCCAAATTGACCGGCAGAAGATTGTAGCGGAGTTTGTATCTATTATCCCGTTTGACCCGGCCAGTCAGCAGCAATTAGTGGTGCAACTCGAACAGCTTCACACGGGTGCCGATATTTCAGAGTTTTTGACCAAGATCGCCTCCGACATGTATACCCAACGGGAGAGTCAGGTATCGGAAGAAGTTATGCGGCAGGTCGAGCGATGGGTGAGTCTCCAGGTCATAGATAACCTATGGATGGATCACTTGGATGCGATTGACGATTTGCGCGAAGGCATCGGGCTTCGGGGATACGGCCAACGCGATCCGTTAGTCGAATACAAAAATGAAGCGTTTTCCATGTTTGAACAGTTGCTTGCCGGAATTGACACGGATATTGCGCACCGGATATTTAAAGTGCAGGTGCAGATGGCTCCCAACCAACAAACCGGTCAG
>JBBTWM010000016.1:0-9983 GCA_038062795.1 Patescibacteria group bacterium
GCGGGTTATTTGACTACCGGTGGGTCTATGATTTTGGTCGTCCGGAGGATGGGGAGGAGGACTTCAAACGGAAGGCCGATGACGTTGGTATACGAGCCGTCAACTTTGGTGACCAGATCCCATGGCGTTTCGTTGAGCGCATATCCTGCAGCAAATCGGGTGAAGTCATAGCGGCTGATGTAGCTTTCCAACTCCGGACCGGTGAGTTTGCGAAGGGTCACTTTGGTGGTCACAGTTTTGGTCCAGGACTTTTTGACTTTGCCTTTGTCCATTTGAATGACATGAAGCACCGTCGTGAACACATGGGTTTTGCCCATGAGTTCTTTGAGTATTTTGGCGGCGTCCTCACGATCGAGCGCTTTGCCGTATATTTTTTTACCAACCACTGCCATGCTGTCTGCCGCAATCACGATGACCTCCCGGTCTTCCGGGATCATGTAGACCCTGGGGTTGTTGACGACTTCCGTTCCTTTGGCGATTGCACGCTTTTGTATCGTTTTGAGTGGGTTTGGATCGGTAATTTTGTCCTCATCCAGACGGGTTACCGCAATGCGGAAACGGATGCCGAGTTTCTCAAGGAGCATGCGGCGCCCGATGGATTGCGACGCAAGGACGACGTCAGGGGCGAGGATGATATCTTCCTGATTTTTTGAGGAAAACGATAATTTCATTATGTCACAGTATATCGTATTTGGCTCGATATGGAAAGAAGGAAATTATTCGGTAGGAAACAATTCTCCTTCTGTTTGGAGGAATCCGAGGACGTGGTTACGTACTGCATTGCGCCTCTTTCGCGCTAATTCTGCATACGGAATATCCGGGAGGTCTGATTTTCCTTCCCGGATCGGACGGACCGCATCATCGACCAGTTTCCTGTACGTTGTTGCGTCGATTTTTGTGCGTCCGTATCCTATGCGTTCGACACGTACTGCAATGACTTTGGGTGGCATTGCTGTATTATACCTCACATGTAAAGTCATTATGTTATAATCATCGCTTATTGTCCTGTAAATCCTTATGCGCGGATGGCGTACATTTATCTTTATTATCAGCGATCATAAAAGCAATCCTGCGTTTGCCCGTTGGATTGCATTTCTCAAGGAGCGCGAGCTGACGGCGCACGGGTGCGAAGGATGCAGCGCCCGCATAAAGCCGCAGCGTTGGATGCAGACGTGTAATGGGGTTTCTGTAATGGGGGAGAAAGGGACGCATCGGATTATGGTTGCTGCCGATTTGCCGGAGTCGAGAACCTCTGAATGCTTGGTGTACGACCGTGTTTTGATTTCAAAAGAACACTAAATCGCGGAAATTTCATATCAATCCCGCCTACCTATCATATCTTTTGTCGGAGTGGAGAGACCTGCCTCGCCGAAGACGCGAGTCAAGGCGGGTTCGACTCTTGACTGATTGAGATTGTCGTGCTGTTTATGTTTTATTAAAAACTTTGTCGGAGTGGAGAGATTCGAACTCTCGATCTCACGGTCCCGAACCGTGCGCATTACCAACTGTGCTACACCCCGCCTCATCGGCGGGTCACCGACGAGGCGACCCGTTCATGTGTTGGTATTGTAGCATAATTTTGCGGTAGAATAGGGTAAGTCTTTTGGCCTCCATAGCTCAATGGATAGAGCAGGCCCGTCCTAAGGGCAAGATGAGGGTTCGATTCCTTCTGGGGGCACTTTTGAATTGATAGGATAGAGCATCCCGCCTAGCGAGACAATGCAGGTTCGATTCCTACCGGGGATACATAGGTGCCCCATAAGGCAACCGCGTACCACCACGCTCTGTGTTTCATAAAGAGGATATTTGCTTCCTGGTGAAATGCTAATGGGACACCACGAGGATCGTCGGGCGTGCGTTGACGCCAGCTAATTTGGAGTGCTTCATGCCCATGCGGAACGATTCCATAGTGATTAAATCCTTGGGGCGCAGGATGTTGCCCTGCTGTTGCCAGGCGGTGTACCGTGAGTGAATTCCATTTCCGGGCGACGTGCCGGATAGCCGCCGCGCGGGCAACCGGGACGTGGACAATAGCGGTTTCGCCGGAAATAAGGATGGGAGCAGACTCAAGACTCATATGCAAACGTATATATCATGTTTTCGTTGCTGGAACAAGATAGTCGGTGAGTATTGGTGGCGTCTTAATTACCGGAGATTGACAAGATACAGATTATTCACCGCAGAAGCAGACGGGTTAAGGTTTGTGACGATGATTAATTTTCCTCCGGATGCCCAGGGAACGGCAAATGCGTCCCAGAATGGCCCTGCATAAGCCGTCCGCTTATTGGCGCCATCATAGTCCATGATTTCGACTTTATCTTTCGTAACGACGACCAAGTGCCGTGAGGTCGGAAGCCAGTGGAGCCATGAAGAAGTAGTAAAAGGAACGGCAGGTATTGTTGTGCCGGCCGAAACGGGTGCGGGCGCGTTTGATTTTGCGACCGGATAATTACGGTCTTCTTTGATGTCGTACACATAGATGGTGCCGGCGACGAGCGAGCGGGTTTCTTCTGTCGGATTGGGGCCGATCAACGCAGGCGTAATTATTTGCGGCAGGGTGGCAGGGGCAGTGGCTTCATACAGGATTTTGGTTTCATCGGGTGATAATGAGAGTAATTTGGCTGATGAGCTGGCAACATCCGTAAAAAGCCTCGGAACGGTTACCAATTGCTCTTTTGTCCGTTGGTTTTTGATCGTTTGCCAATTAGTTTGTAATAGTTTGATATTGGAAACTATTTGCGGAGTTTCGTTTGTCTGATCAGACACCAGGAGATAGTGTGTCGCCGGGGAAATGCTGGCCAGAATTTCTTTGCTATCCGGTGACCAGGTGAGTGTGGCTTTGGAATAATTGACTGCACCTGATTTTGCCACTTGCCTGGCGTCGCGGTTAAGTCCCAGCGGCTTGTCGACGATGTCGAGCACCCAAATGCCCGGTTTCGTCGTAGAAAGGGCTCCGGAGGGGCTTGCGGTGGTTGGATTAGGAATGACATAGGCAAGTTTCGATCCGTCCGGAGAAAGGGATGGGTTTACGACGCCGCTTGCGGTAAGAGCGGTGAGGCTGGGATTGGTGGGGAGCAGAAGTGCTTCCGCTTTTGCCACCACTTCACCCTGCACTTTCATGCGTTTGTGCCACGGTTGATACCCTTCTTTTGCGATCGTTACGTTGTACCAGCCGGGCGGCAATGTGAGGGTGGCCTGGGTGGCTGTTTTTATTTTGTCATCAATGATGATCTGAGCGCCTGACGGATCGGACTGGAGCACGATGAGACCTGTGGGTTGTACTGATCCGTCGGTGTGTAATCGATATCCGCGTCCGTAGGCAATGATCGCGGCCGCAACGCCGAGAATGATACATACAGTAACAAAAGGCATCAGAAATGATTGGATTTTCGCAGTCATAATACGTAGGAGTGGTGTCCGCCATAGTATACCGCACATTATGATAGAATGCCATTATGTTCGGATTGACGAAACGACTCGGAATAGACTTAGGAACCGCCAACAGTGTGGTTTGGCTTGCCGGTACCGGAGTCGTCCTCAATGAGCCTACCGTGGTAGCGGTGACCACGGACGACGGGAGAGTGGTAGCCGTCGGCAACGAAGCAAAAGATATGTTGGGACGCACGCCCGGCAATATCATGGCAAGCCGGCCGATGCGCGACGGGGTGATTGCTGATTATAAAATAACCGAAGCGATGCTTTCCCATTTTATCGACCGGGCGGTAGGGAGAAACCGGATTTTTAAGCCGGAGGTCATGATTTGCGTGCCTACAGGAGCAAGCCAGGTGGAACGGCGCGCGGTCATCGACGCGACGCTGGCAGCAGGGGCGCGTGTGGCGTACCTTATCGAAGAGCCGCTGGCTGCGGCTATCGGCGCCAAAATACCCATCGCACAAGCTTCCGGCCACATGATCGTGGACATGGGAGGCGGCAGTACTGAGGCTGCGGTCATATCGCTTGGCGGCGTCGTCGTGCATAAAAGTGCGCGTGTAGCCGGAAATAAGCTTGATGAGGCTATTTCAAACTACGTCAAGAGAAACTTTAACCTCATTATCGGCGAACGGATGGCAGAAACGATAAAAATAACTGTGGGTGATGCATTGCCCACAGTTACCCCGACGAAAGGAGGGGTCTCGACATCCATGGAAGTCCGCGGCCGGGATGCAATCACCGGGCTCCCCCGGATTATTAATCTGACGAGGGCAGAGGTAACCGCTGCCATTGCCCCGGTGCTTCACCTGGTCATCAATGCGATAAAAAGTGTATTTGAAGAAACTCCGCCGGAGCTCGCCGCCGATATTATAGACAAGGGAATAGTTATGGCAGGAGGAACCAGTTTGCTTCGGAATTTTGATAAATTAGTGACTCAAATGACCGGAGTTCCCGCGCATATTGCCGACGAACCGCTGCTCTGCGTGGTTCGGGGCACCGGGGTCGCGATAGAAAATATTGAATTGTACAAACGCAGTATCAGTAAAAAATAAAAGGTAAATAACTTATAGTAAATGCAGATATATTGAAATACTGATAAAATCGGTGAAAGTGCGGGAAATACGTATCTTAGAAATTAAGGCTTATAGCAATTTATGCGTCTGAAGGAATAGTGCGCGAATAGGGAGGGTATATCAGATACAGCTTATTGTGTTCAATTGTTCCGATTTGCAGGCATTAGAAAAAGAAATAGACGTATATAATAGAATATTATGAGTTTAAGTTACCAAAATATTCTTCAAGTTCGTGTCACATTCTCCCCAAGAGCAACAATCCTAGAGGAAATCAAAAAGTATCTTAATCACAGTGAGAAATCCACGCGGTCCGGCAGTACAACGGACAAAAAACCGCTCGTGATCACGACGCCGAACCCTGAGCAAATCGTATTTGCCCAAACACATCAGGTATTTCGGGATATCCTCAATCGGGCTTATGTGGCGCTCCCCGATGGGGTTGGTATTGTACTCGCCAGCCGATTTCTCCAAAAAAGTACCGGAGGGAAGTCGCAAACGGGGGTACACGAGAGAATTCCGGGAGTTGAATTTACGGAAGATCTCGTCAGGATAGCTGGTGATCAGGGCATCAGAATAGGACTTATAGGCGGTTCCGACGGTTTAGCAGTCCAGGCTTTAGAGTGCTTACAGGCAATATATCCCGGGTTGTCCGGTTGGGCTATGGACGGGCCGGAGTTGGTCCTTCGTTCAACAGAGGATATGGAGGGCCCGTCAGTTTCATATTGGGAGGACCTTGCAGAAAAAATCCGTTCGACCCAGACGCAGATAGTCTTTGTGGGTCTCGGCGCGCCGAAACAGGAATACTTCATAGAAACGCTCAGTCGTCAGTTGTCTGTCACTCGCCTCGCTGAAGCTCCGGCGAAGCGGGTCAGACCACCAATTGTTCTCATGTCTGTCGGCGGTTCATTTGATCTTCTTACGGGCAGGCTCAAGCGTGCACCAGTATTTATTAGATCGATAGGGTTTGAATGGGCTTGGCGGTTGGCGCAAGAACCGTGGAGGATACAGCGTCAAACAGCACTGATACAATTTGTCTGGCTGGTGCTGCAAAAAAAGTTTTTTCTCGCTCCGGACAGGGCGTGTGATCAATGAACCGAAGAACAGATTTGCCCCAAGGATTAGATGCAGGCGCGTGCGGTGCCGGTACCCCTGTTGTCGATCGACCGGCGAAAGTGGTGATTTCCTGGGGCCGAACGTATGAAACACAAAACTACAGGGCGGACGTGCTGCGGGCATGGCTGGAGCGGGGGGATTTTGCCGATCATGAGCGTGTTTTGGTTTGGAAACACGTCGGAATATTGCGGTGGCGCCGGAGAGTGCCATTTGCCGTGAAGCCGAAAGATATACGCAGGGTCATAGAGCGGTGATGGTTGAGCATGTTGACTCTTGGATTGTGCGTGAATATCCCGTCTCTTGCTATAATTTCCCAGACTGCTACGGGCGAGCTGGTTGTGCGCTGATGTAAGAAACATCGTTGGTTCCATTTCATGATATACTACGCGCATATTGGTCGGAGTTGAGGCATAATGAGAATTTTATATCTTCAAACGTTTCCGTTTTGGGGGTCCGGTTCAGGCACGTACGCGCGGCATTTGGCCTCGGAAGTGGGGCGCCATCACAAAGTAGCCATACTTGCTCCCGACACCCGTCCTATTGAGCGGGCCAAGCTCTACACGGTCAATCTGCCGTTTCCTGTCGCATTTACCGGGCATCCTGAGTGGCCGGACTGCAAATTGTATACAGCCCTTTCCAATGATGAAATATATCGCGTGTACAAAGCGTTACTTGAGGCGGCCATTGCAGCGGTTGTTGATTTCCGGCCGGATATCATTCATGTGCATCACGCATTTCCGTTTTCGTGGGCAGCGGCATTTATCAAAGATTTTTACAATATTCCGTATGTGGTCACGATTCATGGATCCGAGTTGCCGTCGATGGAAAAGGAAAAACGGTATATCCGCGCAACATATTACGCTATGTATCGGGCTAAATGCATATTTCCCAATTCCGGCTACACCCGAGATTGGTTTTTGAGGATTTTTAAGGGAAACTTTCATGAAAAAAGCCGGGTGATTCCCGGGGGCGTCAATATCGATAAGTTTGTCTACAGTGAGAGTGGCGCGAAAGAAGTAGATAAAAAACTTTCTCTGCACGGCAAACCGGTTGTCGTGTTTGCCGGAAAGCTGACGAAATATAAAGGCGTTGAGTTTTTGGTTGGTGCGGCAAAAAATATTCATGGTGAAGTGGTGATATTGGGCGATGGGCCGGAGCGGGTGAAACTTCAGGAAAAAGCAAAAGCCATGAATTTGACCAATATCCATTGGGTTGGACATTTGGGAGCAGGGGTAAAAAAACTCGTGCCGTATTATTCTCGCGCTGATGTATTTGTCGCGCCCAGCACGTGGGATGAGCCGTTGGGGCTCGTGATATTGGAAGCCATGGCATGTCAGACTCCGGTCGTCGTCACCCGGAAGGGCGGCATCCCGCTGGCGGTCAAAGAAGGATATAATGGATTATTTGTCCGGGCGAGGAATAGTGCGGAAATAGTAGAGAAAGTGAACAAACTACTCGATAATGCATTAATGCGATACAAAATGGGTCAGAATGCACGGAAATCCGTGGAAGAAAAGTTTTCGTGGGATTTGATCGCGCATAAATTTGAACGAAGTTACGAGAAATATGCCAGAAAGCCAAATGTCATCGCGCCGCAGGCGCCAGTACCCGCAGTCAAGAAGTGACTTCTTTTTCCTTTTGCCTTACATTGGTGGTATGAGAGTGCTTATCCTGGGTTCTGTCGCATTACCCGTTCCTCCGCCGATGCAGGGATTGAGTAGCTTGAGACGTGGTGTTACAATGAATGTATGAAAACCCGATTGGATATCAGTATTCCGGTTTCTGTATTCAAAGAAGGCACAATATATATAGCCTTTAGCCCAGTGTTGGATCTTTCTACGTCTGCGTCGTCATACGCGTTGGTAAAGCGTCGGTTTGACGAGGTGGTAGAGTTATTTTTTGAGGAATTACTGGATATGGGAACGGTGAACGATGTGCTTTCTAACCTTGGTTGGGTAAAGACGCGCACCAGTTGGGCGCCCCCGATACCTGTTTCGCATGAAATGACCAATATAGGGGTTCCCCTTTCCAACTAACGTCTATGCCGCATATGACTCCGGTAAAACGGAAGAAATTTGAAACATTTCTCCTGATGATCGGATGTTCGCTGAAACGGATAAAAGGCGATCATTTTATCTATACGCGGCCTGGTTTGAAGCGTCCGGTCGTCATCACACAGGACGCCGACGTACCGGTTTTTATTATCCGAAATAATCTTCGAACGCTCGGGATGTCTGTTGAAGAATATTTGAGTATACTGGAACAACTATGAAGATCCTCATTTTGGGTTCCGTGGCGTTACCCGTTCCTCCGCCCATGCAGGGAGGAACCGAGCGGATTGCGTACTTTCAGGCTACCGGACTAGCAAATCGAGGTCATGAGGTAACGCTCATTGCAGCTTCGGGAAGTAAACCTGAGCTGGCGTATACGCTCGTTGAAATCGGCGGTGATACGATTCATCCAGTTTCCGGCATCGTCGAATCCTCACGCAATATGCGCAAAGAGCTTGTGTATATGGCAGAGGTGTCTCAGTATCTTATTGATTATGGGAAAGATTTTGATGTGATCCTTAATAACATGCGCGGCGGGGAGTCGGTACTGTTACCGATTGCAAAATTATTAGATAAACGGTTTATAACGGTCATGCATTTGCCGATATTTGCGGATTTGGCCGATCAGTTTCGTCTGTATAAGACACCTGTTATCACCATAAGTAACGCTCAACGAGAGAGTTTTGACGGTTTAAACTATATAGGCACAGTCTATAACGCAACAGATTTGAATGAGTTACCTTTTCAGGAAACACCGGGAGACTATCTGTTGATGATGGGGAGTATTGCCCCGCATAAGAATCAGAAAGACGGAATACTAGCAGCGAAAGCGCTCGGTAAAAAGATAGTTCTTGCCGGCAAAATTGGGAATCAGACCTATTGGGAGAGCGAGATCGCGCCACTTGTTGACGGAAATATGGTCATTCATAAAGGAGAGATGGGTATAGCAGAAAAAGCAGCCTTGTTGGGAGGTGCTCAGGCATTGTTATTTCCGATTGTCTGGCCGGAACCGTTTGGCCTGGTCATGATCGAGGCGATGGCCTGTGGGACACCGGTTGTAGCATACAAAAACGGAGCGATCCCTGAGGTGGTACTAGATGGAAAGAATGGCTTTGTTATAGATGCGTCAGCAGGGGTGGATGGGCTTGTTGAAGCCGTCAAGAAGATACATTTTATTGATCGCGCATTTTGTAGAAAGTATGTGGAAAAGCATTTTACCGTCGAAAAGATGGTGGAGAGCCTCGAGCGCGTGCTACAGAACATGCTATGATAGTCTCATGCGTATCGCTATCCTCGCCCCGCCGTATTTGCCGGTGCCGCCGCCACTTTACGGCGGAACAGAAAAAATAGTGTCGCTTCTTACCGAAGGATTGGTAGCCCGAGGACACGAGGTGACGCTGTTTGCCAGCGGAGACAGTATAACTACGGCAAACCTTTCGAGTATATACCCAAAAGCATTGGGGAACAGCGGGCTATCAAAGGGGGATACCAGTAAGCCGCTGGCTCACTATCATGCCTGTTACGCGCGGGCCTCGGAGTTTGACATCATTCACAGCCACGGACAGTATGTGAGTCTCCCGGAAGCTGCGGGCTTGAAGACGCCGGTGGTGTTTACCTGGCATGGGTCATTTTATGAAGGGGAAACAACAGAGGAAAAACGCGCAACACTTCGGAAATACAAACATCTCAACTACATTTCGATTTCGAATAATCAGCGTGGGGGACTGCCGGAACTCAACTACGTCGCGACGGTGTATAACGCGATAGAAATGCCACGGGGCTGGGGAGATTGGGGAAATAAGGGAGCTTTGGGAGATAAGGGAGATGAATATTTACTCTGGGTGGGGCGGATGAGTCCGAAAAAGGGTGTACTGGATGCGATTTTGGCAAGTAAAAAGTTGGGGATTCGGCTTGAGATGGCGGCCGCAATCGATCCTATCGACCGGCAGTATTTTGAAGAAACGATCAAGCCGCACATAGACGGCAAAGCAGTTATTTACCACGGTGAGATCAGCCACGATGCGTTAGTAGAACTTTATAGCGGGGCGCTTGCGACACTCTATCCCATTTCCTGGCACGAACCGTTTGGTTTGGTGATGGTCGAGAGTATGGCCTGCGGTACCCCGGTCATTGCCTACAATATCGGGTCCGTACCGGAGATAGTACGAGATGGATTGACAGGATTTGTTATAGATCAGTCAGAGGGCGTTCATGGACTCGTTGATGCGGTGAAACGTATCGGAAACATTAATCGCGGTACGTGCCGCACGTATGCCGAGGAGCATTTCCATAAAGACAGGATGGTAAAGGAGTA
>JBBTWM010000016.1:10083-17419 GCA_038062795.1 Patescibacteria group bacterium
CCGAATGAAAAAAGTATCCTCGCGCCGTGGGTATTGGTGCACCAGCTTGCTGACGGATTAGTGGGCGCGGGGCACGATGTGACACTTTTTGCGGCAAAAGGGAGCGTGACGAAAGCCGCGCTTGTGCATGGAGGGATAGGGCCGACGATAGAGAAATTGCCGGATTACGCAGATCCGGATGAGTATCGCGCGTATGTCATGGCGCAGGAATTAGCCCTGATGCGCGAGGTGATTGTGTATGCCAAAGCCAGGAAGCTGGATATCGTGCATATCCACCAACCGGTCGAGCGGTTGTATCCGGCACTGTTGGCTATGCCCGCCAACATACCGGTGGTGATAACGTTCCATGATCCGATAGTGCAGGAGCGGTTTCCGGCGCTTGAAAAACTTGTGGGACTGGGGAATATTCACTTTGTATCCCTTTCCAAATCCCAACAGTCGGGCGTGCCCTTCCTGTTTGCGGCGGTCGTGCCAAATGGTGTTGATACAAATTTATTTGTTCCGGACACCACGTTACCACTCCATAACCGACCGTTACTGATTACCGGTCGCATCGTGCCGCAAAAAGGATTTGTTGATGCGATCAAAGCGGCAAAGATTTCGGGTATGCGTCTTATGATTGTCGGACAGGAATATGCAGGGCAGAAGCTGGCCCATGCATACTTTGAAAAAGAAGTGAAGCCTGCAATCGACGGTAAACACGTCTTATGGGAGTCGATTGTGAAGCAGAATCACCTCGTGGGGCATTATCAGACAGCAGCAGCACTGCTGTTTCCCATACAATGGGAGGAACCGTTCGGTCTTGTCATGATAGAAGCAATGGCATGCGGCACGCCGGTTATCGCGTACAATCGGGGGAGTGTGCAGGAGATTATCGTGGATGGTAAGACGGGGTTTATAGTAGAAGATATCGATGGCATGGTTTCAGCGATCAAACGCATCGGGGAGATCGACCGCAGCTTCTGCCGGCGGCACGTCGAAAAATACTTTACAATAGAGAAGATGGTAGAGGGGTATGAAAAAGTCTATGCGGGTCTTATTTGTCACTAGTGAAATCGCAACGCTGTATAAACGCGGCGGGCTCGCTGATGTAAGTTACGCCCTTCCGGTTGCATTGTCTCAGCTGGGTGTGAATGTGTCAGTCGCCATGCCGTATTATGAAAAAGTCACGACAAAGGGTATGACGTGTGTGGGACAGCTGGCGATTGATTACGATCGCCGGCGTGAACTGGTGTTTGTATTCCGGACGATTTTGCCCCATTCTCATGTGCGGGCATACCTCCTTCGACACCCGCTGCTTAATGATTATGATGATCTGCATATTGCCAACAGGTTTGCGTTTTTTTCCAAAGCAGTCGCACAACTGTCCCTGTATTCCGAAGATATCCTGGGAGGCCCATACGATATCATTCATTGTAATGACTGGCATACGGCACTTATTCCACTGCTCATCGGTGAACAAAGCAAGGTGGGCTACCGCGAGCGGGAAACCATACAATCCAGACACGTAAAGACGATCCTTACGGTTCACAATTTGCTGTACCAGGGAGAAGCCGGATTTTCCATAACGCTCAAATTAGGGTTTCCCAAGACCATTTTTCACCCGTTCATGACCCCGCTTGGCAAGGCGGTACGGTTGCTTACCGAAGGGTTTGAATATGCCGATGTGGTGACGACGGTTTCTCCCACGTATGCCAAAGAAATAGCCCGCGGGGTCCACGGGAAACGGGTTGTAGAAGTCTTTAAGCGCAGAAAAGATCGGATGATCGGGATTTTAAACGGTCTGGATACCAAACTGTGGGATCCAAATACCGATCCGGCGTTACCGGTGCATTATCGTCCGAGTTCGGTGGGGCCGGCAAAAGCAATGATCAAAACGCTGTTGCAGCAGGCTGTGCGGCTGCCGAAGTCCGATGTGCCACTCTTTGGATTCGTGGGACGGCTGGAACGTCGGCAAAAAGGACTCGATCTTGTTGCCCGTGCGATTACCAAGCTTCTTGCCGAAGATTATCAACTTGTCCTTCTTGGGACCGGTCAAAAGAAACTGGTGGAGCTATTTAAAACGTTAGCAGAAAAACATCACAATATCGCATTTGTCCATACGTTTGATGAACGGTTGGCCAGACGGATATATGCGGGCAGTGACATCATGCTGGTGCCCTCTAAATTTGAACCCTGCGGTCTGACGCAAATGATCGCCATGCGCTACGGCACGTTGCCGCTGGTTCGAAAAACAGGGGGGCTTGCTGATACCGTGACCGACGGCAAGACAGGCTTTGTGTTCGGTCCGTATACGAGCACCGCATTGGTCAAAAAAATGCAGGAAGCGATTCATTTATACCGCGAAAACCCCAAGCATTTTGCTGCCATGAGAGGGGCTTCCATGCGGGTTGATTTTTCCTGGGAGCATCAGGTGAAGGAATACATCGGGCTGTACAAAAAACTTTTGAACTCAACGGCATTTTGATCCGTTGTAGGTTTTTGGAAAGGATGGTATGGTACAACAAATGAAAGATATACAAAGAAAAAATAAGCTGTTGAAGCAAAAGCTTGCCGCACCATCGACCAAAGGAGATATAGAGGAAATGGGTCCCTATATCGTTGGGGCAATTGCAAAAACGCTCGAAGAGTACGCGACGAAGAAGGATATTAACGATTTAAAGACAGAGCTTAAGAGCGATATCAAAAGTGTTGAAGGAAAAATTGATGGATTGGGCGGCGATATTTCCGATCTTCGGCGCCGTGTCCGCGACCTCGAGACAGACACCATCACCCGTCGGGAATTTGACGGATTCAAAGCGAAAGTCCTGCCGCAGTAGTAACGTCCCACCTTCGCCTCAGCAGAACACGGTTACGGTACTCCCCAACGAACTTGGATTCGTGCAGATGAGGGAGGGTCCAAATGTGGAGATTGATTGGATTGGATGGGGAGAAAATATCCCCGAATGAATCTATTCAGCCAAGCGCGGCATGCCACCTATTTTTACCACTTCTTACCAATGGTTTTACCAGTTATTACCAATTAGTTACAGCTTGGTGTAATACACTGATCTTCCTTTTCCATGCGCGTAGAGGAGTCCAAAGGACGCTAGGCGAGAGAGATCCCGGCTGGCCGTAATTTGGGAGACGTGAAACGCCCGCTGAACTTCTCTATTGGTTATTTTCATCGTTGGATGCTCTAGGAGAGAAAGAATGCGCTCCTGCCGGTTGGAGAGTGAAGGCGCTACACCTTCAGGCAACACACTTTCTGATGCTCGTACGACCGTGTGGGAGAGTGACTCGAGTGCGGCAAGCACAGTGCCGGCAAAGTACTCATGCCACTGGGTCATTTGCCCATACGTTTCAATCGAAGCCATAGCTTTCCGATAGCGCTCAGGGGTGCTTTGCCACTCCGGCTCGAGCGCGAGCATGCCACGGCAATCATATCCGTATTTGGTGAGTATGAGTGTCGTAAGGAGCCGGCACAGCCTCCCGGCGCTTACGGTGAAAAGTGGGGAATGGGCAAGTTCAGCATGGGCAACGGAAGCAAGCATCACCGGGTGATCTTTTTGGCTCGAAAGGTAGGTCGTTACGTATCGGATGGTACTTCCCGCATCTTTAACGGCGCGATGAGCCTCTCGGGGTGGGAGAATAAGCTCAATCAACGCGTGGATTGCAGCCGGAGTTACGGCTTTGGGGTTTGCGGACCAGGTTTCCCGGATCCAATCCAAGGCAAGCCTATACTGTTTCGACATATCAGCCGTGTGTGTCTGATAGCGGAGTTTGCGTTCAGTGAGTAGTGATATGGGGGTAGTAAGGATAGTTCGACGAGCCTGGTCTATGGCCAGTAAATGGTCCTGTATCGTCGGCGTGAGAGTATAGGAAATTGTGAGCATACCCACGAGATTAATTTCTTATCACTATCGTATCATAATCGCAAAAAATTGGTCAAGTGGGTATTTATGTTTCTAGTACGGTAAATATGCGTTATAACGACGCGATTATGATACGAATACTTGGCCTCTTGACAAGCCGTGAAAACTATTACATATTAGTAATAACAGGTAATTTTATTAGGAAATACTTGTAAAAACTTGGGGTTTGGGAACCTGCCTAACCATGCCAAAGAACTACACGGTCAAAGAAGTCGCCGATATATTGGGATTTAGCACCAACAGCATCTATTCCTTCCTCAAGGAGAAGCGGATCAAAGGTGTCAGGTTTGGACGCGGGAGATTCCGGATACCGGAAGAAGAACTGTCACGTATCCTGCATTTGTCCAAAAAATCAGAGCAGGCAATCATACCCCCGGCCCAACCCCAAGCCCCTCAAGGAGACGCGGCGTTTATCGACATTCAAAGGAGAGAACGGTCGGATACAGATGCGGTGATCCTTCCACCAAACATATTCGATTGGTTTGTGGGGCTTGCTGCAGTGGTTGCCGGGGCGGGATTGTTTTTGTTTAACTCCTCGGTAGTACCGGCGGGGCTCGTACAGATATCCGCAGTATTCCCGGTCATCCGAATCGTCCTTGTCTCCTGCGGACTTGGCATCATTATAAGCAGTATATTTACCCAGGGGAGAGGATGGCACGGAGTGTTTCATTTTGCATTGTGTGTCACCGGGATAGCGAATGCGTATGCGCTGGCAACAGCCGGAGATGTGGATGGTGCATTCCTCTATGGCGCATTGGCGCTTGTTATCGGATTCACCAACATCGTCCATTTGGGTGGAATCGTCTCGATAGGGCTTTATGCTTCACTTATTGCCATGCTGTTGCCGCTTACCATGGTCGTGTTCCCTTTTGATTCGCATGTCCAGATGTTGTCCGCAATGCTTGGAATGCCCGCGCTTTCTATGGGATTACTCTTTCTGGCTGTGGCAATAGCATTAGTTACTGCGTGGTGGCTAGGTTATGTTCGTTCCCACGGCATGTTTACCGGGGCAACGTGGATACTGGTTATCTGCGATGTGGTCGCTGCGGTATGGTATGCATATATAAATTATTGGAGCCGGTCTTTTTTTCTAGTGGTTGTTGGTTTTTTTACCGGACTTCTCCCGTATTGGTGGCAGGTACAGCAGACGATATCCCGGCGGTACACATTGCTCCTGCACGGGATGCTTCTTGTGGTCGGAAGCGTGCTCACTATTGCATTATTCGTCGTCTATATACTACAACAAAACATGTGGCAGGCAAGAGAAATAGAATTTGCCAATAAAATCCGCATCGCGCAGTCTCAACTGCAATCTGCAATCCAGTCGGTCGAAAGTTCGGTTGCGGTTGCCTCCGGAAACATGGATTTTGTCGACGCCGTTACCAAAAAAGATCTCGTAAACCTTACGAGCTTTTCTAAAATTATCTATGAAAGCAATCCCAATATCCGGAGATTGGTGTTTTTGGATGCCGGCGGCGATGGGATTGCCCTCTACCCGTATGGTACGTTTGATGAGCCGAATTTTGCCTTTCGCGATTATTTCCAACAAGCGAAATCTTCCGGTCAGCCCTATATTTCCGATGTGTATCAGGCGAAGGCGGATAACGCCGGCAGGTATATCGTCGTCGTTGCCGTACCGCTCCATGACAGAAAAGGCGTATTTTCCGGTGTCATGGCAGCATCGGTTGATTTGGATCGCATGAGTTTGCAGCTTGCACAAATAGCCGTGGCTTCCCGGGGAGAGTATTTTGTCGTAAGCGATAACAAAGGCGTCATTTTGAGCCATCCGAACCAAACGCTGATAGGTTCGACTGCTCCTGCCAGTGACCCCCTGTATCGTGGCATCCGGGGAGAAGCGGGGGTTATCGAAAGCGCTATGATCGAGAAAAAGTATGGCATGATCGCCTACGCGGATGTGCCCAAGCTTCGGTGGGCCATCAGTTTACGTGTCCCATCCGGCGATGTTTTTGTGTTGACTTCGGTGGTCATTTGGTCGGTATTTGGTTCAGTGGGAATTATTTTACTGATAAGCATCGCCTTGTTTTCATTTGTGGAACGCAGGATCGTGCAAAAGAAAGAAGGCGGGACCTGATGAAGTCACAGCGCGCGAATGACACCTCCGATCAGGAATCCGCGCGGCGCGGATTCCTCGCTGTATTACCACTGCTTTTTGCTGTGGTCGTAGGAGGCATGGTATATGCCGTTGCTCAACTGGTGCGGCACCCACTCAATGCCATCACACAACCCGCTGGTACTGTCGCTGTTTCAACTATTGACCGACTGACGGAAAAAGTTCTTGCGGCGAGTGAGTGGCATGGCCCCTTTATCGTGCTGGTGCAACGCACCGACGGATCGTTTGCGTATGTGTATGTCGAAGACGCATTGCTGAAAAACGGCGCGTATGCGGGCGATGTGACGATCCGCTACACCAACGGAGAACACGGGATTGTGCAGGACGAGGGAGGTGCGTTTCGATTTTTCCTGACGAAACGGGGAGTTGCCGAGTCCGTGCGTATATTAGAGCCGCTTATCATGGGGATAAAACTTCCGGATTCTAAAATATTGCTCGCCCAATTTACCGATGGCCATATCGTGAATGAACAGATGGTCGGACAATTTGGTGTGATAACGGTACTTGAAAAGATGCAGATTGCCGGAAACCGCACCGCGCAGGGAGGAGTTCTTTCGATTTCGATCTCGCCGACACTCAAGTCCATTGATACGGGACTGGTGATGATTGAGCGGGAGCTTTTGAAAATGGCGTTAGCCGGCGCGGGAGAAACGAGCAGTGTGTTGGGGATCACCACAGGAAATGATGACTCCGGGACGGTTAATTTACCGATTTTGTCATCGAATTTTGGAACGAGCATGATGATCCAGCGATTCGATGGGGAGGGAGTGGTACGTATTGTAACAGGGGGTAACAATATAGATAATACTATAACAAACATACAAAATCTGAATCCTAGTTTTGAAACAAGTACGTATAGTCAATCACCACAGCTTGTATCCGATCAGGTATTTTCTCAAGGAGGATTTTTTCCTTCATCATTTTCATCGGTTTTGGGAACAAGTGGCGCAACAGGGGCCACCGGGGTAACCGGGACACAAGGAATAAAGGGAGATTCGGGTTCGGCCGGATCAAATGGTTCCAACGGCCCGACCGGGGCAACAGGAACGGGTTCAAGCGGTGCGACAGGAGAATTAGGGCCGATTGGACCCACCGGAGCGACTGGTTCAGGAAGTGGCGGTGGTGGAGGTGGATCTGATGGACCGACCGGGGCAACTGGCGCGACCGGAGTACAAGGTCCAACAGGTTCAACCGGAGCCACTGGAAGTCAAGGAAGTTCGGGTCCTACGGGAAGTACCGGAGCCACGGGATCTGCCGGTGGTGTTGGTGCAAGTGGTCCAACAGGTTCAAC
>JBBTWM010000017.1:0-5175 GCA_038062795.1 Patescibacteria group bacterium
GTTTCATACCCTGCATTGTATCTACAGGGTGGTGCAATAGCTTTTAGAACTCAGACATATCAGTAACCCGCGGTGAGTATAGCATGGGTATGGTATACTCGGCCTGCTATGAACGATATCATGACGGTAGAAGAAGCTGCCCGGTTTCTCCATAAACATCCGGACACCGTACGCAGGTGGATTGAACACAAAAAGCTCAAAGCCCGGCACCTTTCTGCAGGAGGTCACGGCATCTATGCCATCCTCCGAAACGATTTACTGGAAGTAGCAATCTCCGGCTCCCTGGAGGCAAAAGAAAAATCAACCCACCCCAAAGTCATATCCCAACAACGGACACTCCCGCTCTAACGCGGGTTTACCAACTTCCCCCGCCACCGCCTCCTCCGCCGCCCCCGGAAGATCCGCCGCCGGAAAATCCCGAGGAATGACCGGTAGACGAGTGCGCGGCAATCGATGCGGCAAATGAACCACTCATACCAGCCCCCAGGCTGTGGGCAAATACCACGCTGTTAAATCTGCCCCCTGTCGACGACTGGTACCAATCCGGATTCTTGATCCCCAATGATTTAAACCGTCCTGCCCATATTTCCTCGACGCCGAATGCCACGGCAAACGGCAATAACTTTTCAAACATCATCTGATTTTTCGCCTGGAATGCAAGCTTCTTGTCCTGACTGGTCAAAAAATTCCGTAAGGAACGTGCTATTGCCGCTTGTTCTGCGCCGAACAGGGTTTTCCTCGGCATGCTTTGCCCAAACGTGAGAGCGACCAGGAACAAAATCGGATTGACGAAGATAAATGCTACTACAGCAAGAGCGATGTACCATCCCCGCAGGGTATTGGGATTGCCGGGGAAAAATTTGTCCGTAACAAGGGACTCATACAGCATGCCTTTTACTTTTTCCAAGGTTTTCGTAAGATCGACGGCTTTGATACTGATCCGGTCACCTGACGCAAAAATTCCGTCGAGCAGTTCGCGTTCAAACGGCAGGACATCGGCATCCCCTTTCCCGTCTTTCGTTTTTTCCAAATCAAATTCGTTCTTTTTGGTTTCGATAATTGTAAGATACCCCCGGCGCGCGAGATCAACGATCGAGGCGTAGATATCGCGTAAATCCGCACGTTCATCAACCAATGTCCCGGTTTCGGCCGGCGTCAGTGCCCGATGATGCGGATTTTTTGGCGGACTAAACCACGCTTTCGCTTCTCCCATTCCCGGCTTGGGATCTCTGCCGCTCGTCCACCATTTCCGGATAACAAATATGGGGGCGACGATATACCAAAGAATTGCGGCGACTCCTAAGACGATCAGTGCAATTTTGCCCGCCGTTGTCTCAAAAAACGGCACGAGTTCTCTCGGTTCCAGTACGGCAACTATGCCTTTCGGGAATCCGACCACCACGGCGAGCCCTTCATAACTATCGAGCGGTTTGGTCGTCTCGACGAGCACCGTGCGGTCACTGGTTATTGTGGTAACACAGTCCTGTGCGGCACTTCCCTGCGGTCCGGTAAAACATGTCACTCGCACATCGCCTTGCACCACCCCGTTGGGAAGACTCACCGTAACGGTCGCTTTGGCAACCGGTACCTGCCACGTCGCTCCCACCGCATTCCAATACAACTCATCATGCGCCGGGAAATAGGTCAGTGCGCCGCGTGCTGTGTAACCGATGTCATACGTATGTTTACCGGTGATCGTACGGTTTGCATCCCCGATTTTGAGCTGGATCGCATCGCTACTGCGGCTCTCGGTGAATGTGTAGGCCTCGCCTGTTTCCGACTGCACCCGGAAGTCAGAAAAATCAATACTAAATTGTTTTCCTGCATCATTGGCTCTGATAAACGGCAAATCCCGGTAAATTCCGTGCCGATCAGTATCACTGAAGTCATACGCGATGCGTTCTTGTGCATGCATGGATCCGTCCGTGTTGATCGTAATGGACGTGCTATAGAGATTGATGTGTTCCGTGCCGTCAAACGGTGAAACTGCACGAACCGGAATTGCGTGTGTAAACGCAAGGATTGTGATAGCAACCGACAACAACCTGAATAATTTCATTGAACGCGCAGATATCGGGCGACATTGGCGTTATGCTCTTCCAGTGTTTTGGCATAATGCACTGCCCCCGTCGGATCGTGGAGATAATACATATACTCCGTTTTCTTGGGATATATCACCGCGCGGATTGAGGCAATCCCCGGATTACTGATGGGCCCCGGCGGCAATCCCGGATTGGCATATGTGTTATACGGGCTCTTCACTTTTTTGTCGTCATCCGTCAGTACTTTTTTCCACCATGTTTTTTCCTGCGCTTGGTATCCTAATGCATACTGAAGCGTCGCATCCGCCTGCAGCGGCCACCCAATCTCCAGGCGGTTGAGGAGGATTCCCGCTATAACCGGACGGTCTTCGTCCGTCAGTCCTTCGCGTTCGACGATGGAGGCCAGTATTACCACTCTCTCGAGCGTCATACCCGCACTGCGTATATCCGCGCGCATGTCAGCCGTTACTTTTTTGTCAAACGCACCGGTGAATATCGAAATAATTGCGCCTGCCGTGGCGTCCTGCGGGATGAGATACGTGTCGGGAAACATATACCCCATCCTAGCACCTCTCAAAAATTCGCTTTCCGGCAATTCCAGATTTTTTGCAAGTGCCGTCGCGATCTCTTCATTGCGCCACCCCTCCAACGTTGTCACCCAAATATCCTCAAATCCGTGGGTAAGTTCGCGGGCAAGCGAACGGCTGTCCATCGTGCGGTTGAGCCGAAACTCCCCGGCCTGCAGATTCCGTTCTATCCCCATGAGTTTCACGAGCACAAAAAATGCGGTGGAACTCCGGATGAGATTATCCCCTGCTAAATTTGCCGCAATGGCACGCACACCGTCTCCCGCATTCACCCGGAACGTTACGGGGGTCGTGTCCTTGGGATCCACCGCGCGCGCGCTGTCAAACCACCAGGCTAACGCGCCTCCCGAGGTTAACAGTACTACCAGAAAAAACACCATGACTCGTGTGGTAACAGCATTACTTGATTTCATGGAGAAGCGCCCGGCGATATTTTTTCGCCGCGGGGTCATACATATATATACGTCCGCATGAGCAATCTACGCGCACCATGCCGGTTCCTTCCTTTGCCGGAAGCAATTTCCCGCATCCCACGCATTTTCCCTGCGAGAGCAACCATGCCTGTACCGGTCCTAAAAGATTTTTGAACATAGTCGTGTTACTCTACGGCGTACACGGGCATCGTTTTGAGTGTTTCCGCCGCTTCCTTGAGCCGCCATTTGTCAGAACTGTAAATCGTAGCTAGTATATCACCTTTGTCCACCCGCTCTTCAAGTTTTCGGTTAAGATACATCCCGGCTTTTTTGTCCGTCGGGCATCCCAATATCCGGCATATCACGGTTATCTGCTGGTTATTCATGCCGGAAATCATCCCGTGCTTGCCGGCTTTCAGCTCGTACACAAATTTGCCGGGGGTAAGTTTGTTGCTGAGCACATCAGGATGTCCTCCCTGAGCCCTGATAATTTCGCGCATCTTTGCAAGCGCTTTGCCGGACAAAAGAAGTTCGCGCGCTGTCTCCTCCCCGTCCAGGTCTTTTTTTCCCGGCGTATCGGCAAAACAGAGCGACAATAACTTGCCGGAAAGACGCAGCGCCTTTGCTTCCAGGGCAAGGGGACGCTCAGGGGCTTGTTCCAGCACTTCAAATACATCACGCGCTTCCAGTACCGGACCGATGCCGCGGCCGGCGTTTTGCCGGGTCTCATTGATATCGACGACAATCTTCATCTTAAACCGTTTGCCGAGCATCATGAACTTTCTCGACATGAGTTCCGCGTCTTTGAAATGCTGAATCTTCATCGTCGGTCCTACCGGCAGATCCAACACGAGGTGATTTGCTCCGGACGCAATTTTTTTCGCCATCACGGAAACGATAATTTTGTCGTACGATTCAAATGCGAGCGGACGCTCTACCTGGATTAAAATATCATCGGCAGGAGCCAGTCCTACATGGCCTCCCCATACGATACATCCGCCGACTTTTTCCACGATACGGGTGATCTGCGTCGTCGTAAACGTAACCGGTGCGACCACTTCCATCGTGTCGGCAGTTCCCGCCGGAGAGGTAATGGCGCGCGTCGACGTTTTGGGGATAGTGTATCCGGCCGCGGCAATAATCGGAACCACGATCATCGTCGTCCGGGTTCCGGCGACCCCGCCTGCGGAATGCTTGTCCGCGACAATCCCGGGAAATTTAAGCCGCGGGCCGGTTGCAACCATCGCTTTGGTCAGCGAATACAATTCCTCGTCGGAAAATCCCTCTTTAAACCCTGCGGCGGCAAAATACGTCGTCAGTACCGGACTCAGTTTTTCATTGGCGATCTCATCCATAATGGAATAAATCTCATCGTAATTGAGCCGTTTACCGATAAGCTTTTTTTTGATCGCATCGATGGCTTTTTGCTGTGAATTTACCGTCATAGAGTTATATCCTCACGAGTTTTGCCTTCACATTTAACCGATACAGATAGGTACCGGGAGGCACACAGGTAACCAGGGTAATGTAGGAATCGTCGAACCGCTGTTCAAGCGGCGATAAATCCGTGGGTTCTACGACCACTTTTTCCGTCACGATATACCTATAGCTTAATCCATCGTACGTCAGATTGATATTCGCCCCTATTTTTATCGTCGGAAGGGTGGCAAAAATGGATTTGTAATCCTTGGTAGCGCGGAAAAATTGCGGCAGCGTGGAGTGACCGAATATCACGGTATTACCGTACTCGCCCGGCAAACTGGTACCGCCATAATGAATGAGGCTTTTACCCAAATCATCGCCGGCGATAATCACACTCGCATCAGTAATGTTAAGTGTTGGAATACTCAGCGTGTAACTATTGACCGGCGCGGATACTTTTTTCTGCGGTGACGTGGGAAACCACGTGTTGGGATCAGTCGTATTTTTTTCATTGGCCGCATATGCGACCGGACTACCGATGGTCAGTCCCGTAAGATCGGCGATAGGACTCACGGTTTTGGCCAGTATGATCTGATCGGTGAAGAAAAACGATACGATCGGCCAGAGTGTCCAAAGGATAATAATAAATCCTATCGACATCAGGCCATACGAAACAACGACCGGCCGGGGAATCGGTCTGCGGGGCACTGC
>JBBTWM010000017.1:5275-20676 GCA_038062795.1 Patescibacteria group bacterium
GACACGACCGTCACCTGCTTACTGTTGCCGCCGGTAAATGCCGCCTCGTTACGTGCGGAAATCTGATTCCCGCTGATACCGGAAAATGTAAATTCACTGCTTCCTGTCACATTACCATTGGGACCGATGTCTTTGGCGGTCACATTGGCCGTTGCCTTCCCGAATGTGATCGATCCGATGCTTTCGCTTGCTGATGCAATACTTACATCAGAATCCAGGGTAAATGCAATACTATTGGTCGTCAGCTGCGTACCTTTGGGGAATGTTTTGCCACTCGTCACTTTGTTATAAATGGTCACCGTTCCTTTTGCCGGGTCTCCGATGTTTTTCTTGCCGGACACCGTAACGGTTTTTTCTCCGGACACCGACTGTTCCTGCAGCTTTCCGGGAATAATTTTTGTAGCGGCGTCTGCTACCGTTGCCGCCGGATCGACCGTCACGACGGTCGACTCATCCACGGACTGACTCGCAACCAATACGGTCACCGTTACTTTCGGCAATGCATAATATAACCCTGCTACGAGCGCTATGAGCGCCACGGCCCCGAGACCGAACGGCAGCGCCGCGCCGTGCAGCTTCGGAAATTTCGTAAACCATCCTTTGATCGTTCCAAGTCCGGCAAACGAAATACGCGGCATAGTCAACTTCACCGGGAAAGAAATCGGAAGTTTTTTACCGGCTGATACTACTTCAGTTGCGGCTTTGACCGGGGGCATTTGTTTTTCTAACACATCCTCATGCCGGAACCCCAATGCCTCCGGACTGACCACCTCAACATTAGAGAGTTCTTCATCTTCATCTTCATCTTCATCTTCATCTTCATCATCACCATCATCGGCGGCCAGTTCCTCTGCGTCGGGCATGAGTTTATCACTGACGGCAGACGGCTGCGCGACCACAGTCGATACACTCTCTCCGGCCATGTCAGGACTCTCACCGATTTCCTGTGACAACTCAGAGGCTCCGGCAAGGGAAATTGCGGTAAGCAGTGTTTCGACGGAGATGATTTCTATTTTGGGAAAATGCAAAAAATTTGTCCGGGTCGGCCATGGATGCTTCAGTAATTTTGACCGGACTTCTTCTAACACGGCGGTATTGCCGCCATAGAGCAAAATACGGGACGGAAGCACGTCGCTATCCTGATGTTTCTTTAACGTTGCCTCCAGTGCTGCTGCCGGATCTTCATTGATATCCATCATATCCTCATGGGTAAGATTACCCACCCGGAATATAGATACGACCGCCCGACTACCGGAAATCGCAAACAGTATGACACTCGGCGGAACTCCTTCGTCTTTTTTGAGAGAAAATGCGATGGCCTGCGAGAGCGGTACAAACCCGACCGGGGTAAGTTCCAACATGTGCGTGAGCTTTTTGAGGTGCGGGCGGATTGTTTCGAGAATATTGCCCTCAGGAGTCAGGTAGACGCCGGGCATGCCGAATACGGTTTTGGCAATCGCTTTTGCTACCCCGACCTTGTCTTCGGCAGCGGAAAGTAACCGGTCCACTACCTGTATACGAGATTCCCATGTATCATCGGCAACCACTGCATGAGCAAAACTGGTTACCCGGGGAGTACCGGTCGGATCCAGATGCCACGTTGCGACGGCAGCAGCATCCGTATCCAGGTACAGCGAAAAATAGTAATCCTTCGCCTCTTCCTTCTTCGGCAGTAAATCGGTGAGTACCTGTGGAAACTTCATTCTGTGTTTAAGTAAGCTTGGCGTAAATCCTGCGCACCCCGGAACTACTTGCGTCCTCTTTTAGTATTGTAAAGTGGCCCAGCGTACCTGTAAAGCCGACGTGCGGCCCGCCGCAAAACTCAGAAGAAAAATAATCGCCGGTTTTGGCTTGTTCCGGAGCGACGCCCGGTGCAAGTCCTACGAAATAAATACTCACCCGGTCGGGATACTTGGCGCCGAATTCCATCTGTGCACCTATTTTTTCCGCTGATTCCCGCGGCATTTCTACCCTGGTTACCGTAAGATTTTGGGCAATTGTTTCGTTTACCAACGCTTCTACTTTTTTCAGTTCCTCCGGGGTAAACTTCCGCGGGAAACTCACATCTATGCGGAGACGTTCTGCCGTGATATTGCTTCCCCGCTGCTTAATAGTAGGATCTATACGCTTCTGCAAGCTCGAAAGCAGCAGATGGTGCGCGGTATGAAGCTTGGTCGTCGCCTCACTGTGATCTGCCAATCCCCCCTTGAACATGCCAGCGGCCGCGGTTCTTGAGCGTTCCTGGTGTTTGCGGAATTCTTTCTGAAATTCATCCCGGTCAATCTGCTGGCCTTTGTCCAGCGCCAATTCATAGGTAAGTTCCCACGGAAACCCATAATTTTGCAACAGGTCAAACGCAACAGTGCCCGTTATTGTGTCGTGTTTTATAAGCTGAATCAAACCGACTTTCAGCACTTTCTCAAAACGGGCTATCTCACTCCGGAGTATCCCGCCTTTTTCCAAAAACTCAGGGCTTTCGGACTGGAAATACACGCCGTTATACATATTGCCTACTTGGCGGTATACGGCAAACCCCAGGTCCGACTTGGATCCCGATCCTCCCAGCTGGTGCATTTTCACTACCGCCCTGCGGATCAGACGACGAAGTACATACCCCTGCTGCTTGTTACCGGGGAACAATCCCTCGTTAATCATAAAGGTAGCAGCCTTGAGATGATCGGCGACCACGCGTATCGCTTGAGTCCTGCGCAGGTCTTTTCCGTATACACAGCCGGCAAATGTTTCCAGGCTCTGTACTATCGGTGCAAACAGGTCGGTGCTGAATACATCCGGATTATCATTGGCTGCTGCCGTCATGCGCTCCAGCCCTCCGCCGAAATCCACATTTTTTTGTGCGAGTTCTTTGAGGCTCCCGTCTTCCATCTTCTGATATTGCATAAAAACGGAGTTGGCAATTTCCATGAATCTGCCGCAATCGCAGTTGGGGTGACACGCTTCTTTTTTGTACGGGGATTGTTCATGCAGCCCTAACTGTACTCCGAAATCAAAAAATACTTCGCTGTCCGGTCCGCCCGGTTCGCCCGGTGGCATGTTTTCCGGTTCGCCCGACCTGCTCCACCAATTTTTGCTCGCAGGATAGGTAAAAATCCGCCCGCCTTGACTCACGTCCGGCGAGGCAGGCTCCCCGACTTTGGCATCAATCCCCACGCCTTTAAATATCTCTTTCCAAATCGCTATGGATTCCGTATCTTCCGGAACTGAATCGTTGCCGGAAAACACACTCACGTACAGCCGTTTAGGGTCAAGTCCGAGTTGGCTGATGAGGAAGTCAAATATCCAGGGAAGCTGTTCTTTTTTGAAATACCCGCCTGCTACGCTTTGCGAAGCATTGCGGGCAGGATCCCCCAAGCTCCAGTTTCCGAGCATCTCAAAAAACGTGGTATGACGGTTATCCCCGACCTCCTCTATATCCTGAGAACGGAAGGATTTCTGGCTGTCGACGAGCCGGGTACCCGCAGGATGCTTTTGCCCCAACAAATACGGGACGAGGGGCTGCATGCCGGAGCTCGTAAACAGTGTCGTCGGATCATTGACCGGCAGAACCGGAGCGGAGGGTATCTCTACGTGACCCCGCGCCACGTAATAATCAATATATTTCTTTCGTAAATCCCCCGATTGCATGACCTAGATTATATACCATGAGATCGTTTTGTAATACTTCCCACTGCAATTTCGCTTTACAGAGGTATATACTAATTTATGATCCGTTATTATTTATGAAACGATTTCCGGTTTTTTATATCATCCTCATCATATTTTTCGCCTTGCCCGTCATTCTTTGGGCTATCGGCTCACAAAATACGGATATACGAAGCAGGGCTGATCTTTCTACCACCCCCACCCTCACCCCATCCCCAACGTTGCCGGTTACGCCCTCTCTTACCCCGACGCTCACGCCAACGCCGACCAACAGCCCGCCCCGGTGCAGCGGATTATCCGTGAGTCCCGGAGCAGGAAGCAAGCCGCTCACGGTACACTTCACCTGCGCGGGATTCGATGCGGATAACGACATCACCGCAGCAGAATTCGGTTTCGGCGGAAGTGAAAAACGGCTGGTCGAAAAAGCAGCGGGCACATTCGGTTCCGTCACGACGTCGTATACCTATACCAACACAGGAACGTATAACGTGACGTGCCGGGTACGGGATAACAATCAGGCGTTTTCCAACTATCCGGACTATTGCAAATATACCGTCGTGGTTACGGACAATGCGCTCACCCCGACGCCCAGACGTACTCCTACACCGACCAAAACCGCTCAGAATACAAACGACGATCTCATCATATTTACGGGCTCCGTACCAACCATGACGCCGACAGCGGCAATTCGACCCACAACGATCACCCCAACACCAACACCAAAAGGTTGGTGGTCCGGTGAAAAAGTCGCACAGCTGACGATGATGGTGATTGTCAGCGGACTTACCGTCATTATTGCCCTCCTGCTCCACGGCTTTTTCGACAAACGGTGACGCAAAAGGTACAATCACAAGCGCCGCACCATTATGATCGACCCATTACACCGCATCGATATCGCCCTCCCTATAGGGGAAGTCGTCAAAAAGACGGCATTGGAATTTCAACTAGGAGACGTCCTGGCATTTTCTGTACTCTCGGCAGGATATCAGGAATGTAACATCGACTTACGCACTGCAAGCGGCCGGTTCGTAGTAAAAATATTTTCCCGGGAGAAAACAAAACACCGCATCGATGACGTTATGTGGGGGTACTCCCGTTTTCATAAACTCGGATCTCTCCTTCCTAATCCCAGAACAATGAAAGACGGGTCGTACGTACTGGAAATTCCGGGTGGTACACAACCGGCGTTTCTTGCGGTCTTTGACTTCTTCGCCGGCAAACCACTCACGCAAACACCGGTCACGGACACCGATATCGTCGTCGTCACGCGGGCAGTAGCAACAATACATAAATCCCCCAAAACTATCGGCCGGTACTATGACACACTCGCAATCATGAACCTGGAAGCGGAGTATGAAAAGAAAAGCGACACATTGTTTGCAGACGAAATTGCACTGATCAAACCGGTTATTGCCAAACTGCACAAACTCAAAATCAGCTCATTCCGTCACAGTGTAATCCACGGCAGTGTGGAAAAAGAAAATGTTCTCAAAAATGCCGAAGGGACATTGTGTTTACTCGACTTAGGGTGCATGGACTACAATGCATCTGTTCTGGATATTGCGACGTTCATCGCAAATTTTTCGGCATACCTTACCGAAGAGAAACGAAACAACCTCATCCAACTTATACTCGCGGCGTATCAGCAATCGATTCCGTTAACCCTTCCCGAACTCGCCGCACTCCCAACCCTTATCCGCGCACAGTGCGCCGCTTACATCATTGGTATGACCTATCACATGCGGAAAGATCACGACATGAGCAAGCAAACCCAAACATGGCTTGACCGGGGATGGGACGGGCTGCGTGCGTTTGAAAAAGTATCGCGAATTATATAATTGTCCAACATGAACGCCGTCATTTTTGCTCTCATTACCTACTTCGGCTGGGGAATCGGTGATGTGTTCGGTATCATCCCGGCACGAACCATAGGTCCGTACCGCACAATGATCGGTTTTATCGTCATTACACTTGCAGTATTTTTCCCGATGGTTTTCTTCCACACATCAGAGTTATCACAATTTACACCAACGATATTTGTCATAAGCGTCACCCTTGGGGGTTTATTTATTCTCGGAAACATCGCGATCGGGGAGGCACTCCGACGAACATACGCTTCACTCGCTCTCACTATATTTTCATCTTACTCCGCACTTATTGTCCTTCTTTCCGTCATCTTTTATCGTGAGCCACTTACCGTTTGGCAAATCATAAGTATCGCTGTGATATTTGTCGGCGTATTCTTTTGTACGTATGTTCCCGGCGGCAACAGCAATCTTACAGCGTCACATAAAATCGGTATCGTCTGGGCACTTGTCGGGATGATATCTATCGGCATTTTCTTTACGGCAATTAAACCTGTCGTTGCTATCGTAGGTTGGTTCTGGCCTATTTATCTCACCTCTCTTTGGCTGCCTGTCGTCGTATGGATTGTGTGGAAGAAAAATGAGCTTAATCTTCCAAAAAACTGGAAATCTGCGATGTTTCCCCTTGTAGCCTGCACAGTACTTCTTCGCGGTGGAGACTTTTTCTTCAACGCTGCGATCGATAAAGGATTAATTGCGGTGGTGGCCCCGATTGCCGGAGCGTATCCAACACTTTCTGTCATCCTCGCTTATTTTGTGTTCCGCGAAGTACCAACCAGACGGCAAATCACTGGCATCGTGCTTGCGCTCACCGGCATCGTTGCGCTAGCATGGGTGAGTAGCGTATGAATCAAGAAGCTATCCTTGTCATGATTTCGTGTGAGGATAAAGGCGGGGCAGAACGCATCGGAGAGCTACTCCTAAAGAAAAAGCTCGCGGCATGCGTCCAGGTCGTTCCTCATGTTGACTCGATGTTCCTCTGGCCGCCCGGAAAAAATCGTATTGATTACGGAGCCGAAGGCTTACTGCTAGTAAAAACACTTGAAAGCAAATGGTCAGCTCTCGAAAAAGAAGTACTCAAAATTCACTCTTACGAAAACCCCGAAATCCTCGCTATCCCAATCGCCCAGGTCAGCAATAAATACCTCGCGTGGCTGACCAAAGAACTCTCGTAAAATTTCTTTGCCAAGCGTATACTCGTTCTCATGTGGTTCTTGTTCGCCGTTAGCAGTGCGATTATTTTTGCATCGCAGGAGCTTCTCATGCGGATCTTGTCAATTAAGACAGGCAATCCGAGAATATTTTCCCTGGTATTCAACCTATGGGGCGCCGCATTCGCCATTGCCCTTTTTATACTCCAGGGTGGCTCGTTTTCCGCGCTGACTGCCCTTTCACTACCGCAATATTTACTCATCGGCGCCGCGGTGCTTGCGTACGGACTCTATGAACGATTTCAGTTTTTTGCACGCCGCGGACTAGACGCCGGAACGTTTACGATCATCATGCGTCTACAAACCGTCATTGGATTTGTAGGCGCGATCTTCTTTCTACAGGAATCGTTAACGATTTCCAAAATCGCCGGCTTGGCACTCATCATCATTGCATCCCTGCTATTAGTTTATCGAAACCCAAAAATTGCACTTTCGGCTTCCTTGGGATATGCGCTCCTTTGCGCGCTTGCGCTTGGATCAACCGGATTCATAGACAAACCTGCGTCTGCGCCACTCCCTCCATCGCTCTATAGCTTCATCACATGGACCCTGTCACTTGTCATTATTGGGTTTCCTGGAGTGTCCAAAAAGGAAATGGTCAAGGAATTTCGTATCGGCGGATGGAAAGTTGTTATCGCGGCACTCTTAAATGTCATCGGGTTTATCTTCTACCTTCTCGCCGTTGCCGGCGCCGAGGCCTCACGTGTGAACCCCATTACAGCTACAAGCAGCATCCTCACCGTCTTAGGCGGCATCATCCTGCTCCGGGAACGCGACCATCTGTGGCGAAAACTTATCGCCGGCATCATCGCCTTTGCCGGTGTGTATTTGCTAAAATAGAAGCAATGAAATCAGCTCTCATCCTCCATGCATGGCTTAATGGGCCAGACAAACATTGGTACCCATGGCTTAAAAAAGAATTGGAAAAACGCGGGTACACGGTGTATTTACCAGAAATTCCCACAATGAACACAAACGAACCGGATCTTGCTACGCAAATGAAATTTATCGAAGGTACCGTGCCGCTTAATAACAACATGCTCATATTCGGTCACAGTCTCGGCTGTCTCCTTGCCATGCGCTTGGCGGAAAAACACGCCTTTGCCAAAATGTTCCTTGTTGCCGGGTGGGATTTTGATGATTTATATCCGCAGCACAAGCACTTCTGGCCAAACAAAATGAATCACATGGCAATCAAAAAAAACTGTAAAGAAATCTACTGCCTTTCATCGGACAATGATCCGTATATGACTGCATTTGAAGTGGAAGAAATGAGCAAGCGCCTGAACGGAAAATTTATCCTTATGAAAGGCGCCGGGCACTTTACCAAAGAATTTGGTATCACAAAAATCCCAGAACTTATACAATACTTCTAAAGTATCATGGTCTCCTCTGAAATATGAATATATATTATCTGAAAAACGGCTTTCTTCTTTGCGAATTATTTGGGCCTATCGCCTTAATCATGCAATGAAGATGAATGTATATTCTTTGTTTATTGCTCTCATCAGCTCCTAATTCAGCACGAACATCCACATCATTAAAATGTCTTTTAACATAGCTAAGTACTCGAACGCAATCAGTTAGGGAATATTCCGATATCAATGCTTTAATCCGACTATCATTTGGTTCAAAATAAACATCATCACTAACTACATCTTTGACTCGTGATAATACTATTTGTGTGAAAGATATCGCCCGCCTTCTATCTTTCTCTGTTTTGGGAAAAAAATTTTCTGTATTCATAATAATTACCGTTACTTTACATGCTAAACCATCTACTGTATACTTGACGTCGCTTATGTCCGACAATAGCGACATTACGAACCATCTCATATCATTTGGGCTTACCAAGCAGGAGGCCAGTATTTACCTCGCGCTTTCCGGTAAACCATCGCATACAGCACTGGAACTCTCCCGCCTGCTTCGGCTTCCTCGCACCACAATCTATGACAACCTGACCAGCCTCATAGAAAAAGGACTGGTCGAACGAATCGTAAAATATAAAAGCCAGCAATTTCAAGCATACCCTATCGACGTATTAACAAACACAATCGATCAAGAAAAAATACATCTTTCTAAACTTTCAACGTCATTTGACTATCTCAAACATCATATTCACGAACAAAGCCAGTCATCAACGATGACGCAGGTACGGTATTACCACGGACCAACCGGCATCCGACAAATGATGTGGAATGCACTAGCGGCTGAAAAAGAAAACATTGGCTATTCCGTTATGGGACGAAAAGAAATTGTGGGATCAGCATTTCTCAAACGTTTTTTAGAAGAATTCGCACGAAGGAAACTCCTGGATAGAGTACTCATTAACCCAACCAAACATACGTTACAGTACATCAACGACGGAAATCTGTCTGTCGTCGGGGGCAAGATTGCTAACTTCGAACGCATTCGCGTACTTGGGGAGTCTCAATTACGTATCACCGGCGATACAACGATCTATAACAACATATTTGCGGTTATGTACTGGCAGAAAAAAGAAATCGTTGGCGTAGAAATCGAAAATCCGGAACTCGTTGCCATGCAAAAATCCATATTCGAAAATCTCTGGAAGCTCGCAAAACCACTGAAAATAAAGTAGTATAGTCACGATATCTCAAAGGAGGAATTATGAATGTAAAAATTTCTGAAATAAAAATTTTGGCATTGCAGGCGCTGAAAAAATATGGTTATTCTGAGGATGAATCATCTATTATTCTCGACATCCTCATGTATGCCCAGCTGCGGGGCAATAACCAAGGACTCGTGAAGTTGATCGGCAAAGGAATTCCCAAAAGTCCGGATGCCGGCAAAGTTATCGTCACGAAGGATACCAAACTCTCGGCCATGATTGATGGAGGGAAAAATATGGGTATGATCGCCATGAAACTGGCGATGGATAAAACGATAGCGAAAACGCGGGAACACGGATTTGGAATCGTGGGCACCTACAACACATATTCGTCTACTGGAGCTCTTGGGTATTATGCTACAGAAATTGCCAAACAGGGGCTCATCGGTTATGCCTTTGCCGGATCCCCTCCGACTGTGGCACCCTACGGATCCAACGAGGCGCTCTACGGCACGAATCCGTTGGCGATCGGCGTCCCTGCGGATCCGGAACCAGTGACCTTGGACATGGCAACGGCAGCGATGGCGTATTACGGGTTGATTGAGGCAAAAACCGCCGGAAAAAAACTTCCGGAAGGAGTCGCCTACGACAAAGATGGAAACCCGACGACAGACCCGGCAGCTGCCATGAGTGGGGCTATTAAAGGATTTGACGGATACAAAGGATCGGGATTGGGATTTATGGTCACTGCTTTTACCGGCCCGCTGGTCGGCGCAGCATTTGCCGGCATCGGTGAGCGCGGCGACTGGGGGAATCTCGTGATGGCGATCGATCCGGAGCTTCTCGTTGACCGAAACGAGTTTAAGAAAAATGTGACCATCTTGGCACAAAAAGTAAAAGCTACGAGGAAGCTTCCGGGGGTGAAAGAAATACTTCTGCCAAGCGAGCGCGGGAACAGGTTAACAAGCCAACGAATTGCATCCGGAAAAATCGAGATAGAAGACAATCTTTATCATGAACTCGAAAAGGCAGCAGCGAACTGATATTCCGCTATTAGGCTCCTTCTCTACCCGATCACTTTCCATCGGTTTATTGACCGTCGTTGCGGCGGCATACACGATTCTAAACATCGCGAGCCGCTTTCTGGCAGAAGGCTTCCCGGTGATGACCCAGGTCTATATGCGTGTGTCCTTAGGCACGCTCATGCTGACTATACTTTTTTGGAAAAGTCTCCGGTGGAAACGCATAGTAACCATGCCCAAAAGAGATTTCGTCGTCATGCTGTCTATGGGGATCATCGGGTTTACGCTTGCGGTATTTTTCATCACCCTGGGCGTACTCAACACCAAACTCGTCAATGTTACGGTTGTCTTTGCTTCTGTCCCGTTTTTTTCATATTTGTATTCTTTTCTGTTTTTAAAAAAGCCTATTCACTACAAACTTATCGGATTATTGTGTATTTCGCTTATCGGCATTATGTTCCTATCCACGAAATCATTTACGCCAAAACTTACTTCCTTTGGTTTGGGGGAATGGTTTGCTTTACTTGCTGCGGCAACAGCCGGATGGTATTACGTCGGAAGAAAACTTCTGTCAAACCACCTAAGCATCAAAGAAATTACCGTCGTCATCATGATGATCGCCTCTCTATCTGCTTTCATACTTGCCCTCATCCGGGGAGAAACGTTTTCACTAAGCGCCTTCACTCATCCACTCGTATTACTCGGATTGTTTATGGGAAGCAGTATGAATGCCTTGGTAAATCCAATAGAAATATTTGCATTTAAACATTTGGATGCGGTGGTAGGAACTCAGGTACTTCTATTAGATAACATATTTGCACTTATCTTAGGCTATCTGATATTTTCTGAAACAGTCGTATTTCCAGAATTAGTCGGTGGACTTATTGTTATCTGCAGTGTCTATTTTGCCAACAAACTACCACAATGAAACTCTCAAGAGGATTTATTTTTTCTTTTCTTGCCGCCTTAGTGTGGGCGGTTGGCATACTCTCCACCCGAATCATACTCAGTAACGGCGAAAATCCTTATAATCTTACCTTCTGGGGCATGATTATATCCCTTCCGTATTGGTTATTAATACTCAGCCAACACAGAAAGGAAGCCGCCAAACTTACAGCACAAACCATTATCATGTTTCTTATCATGGGGTTAGTGAGTAAAGTTGCCATACCACTCACAGAAAATCTTGCGCTCAACTACTCTTCTGCGGTCAACTTCTCGTTTCTTATTCGAAGCGTCATACTTTTTACCATTCTATTCGCCGCACTATTCCTGCGGGAACATATCACCAAGAAAAAAATAATTTTGGCTACTCTCATACTATCAGGCGCATACCTCTTGACGACAAAAGGGGGTGGCATTGTATTGGCTCGTGGAGATATGTATATATTGTTGGAAGCAGCACTCATCGCATTTGGTAACAATATCCTCGGAAAAAAATTAGCTGGGCGCATGCACGCTGATCTTGCTGCAGCCGGACAATTTTTGACGGGCGTCATCCCTCTTGCTCTTATCACAACCACGTCAGCGCGAATTTCGTTCCCCCACATGTTTCCCCTTGTCGTTCTCGGAACGGTGACAACTATTCTTTTCTATCAATTTCTTTTCCGTGCCTATCAGAACGCGAGTGCTACATACGTCACGATGATTCTCTCGTTCAATCCAGTGTTAGTTGCCCTTATAAGCATTCCGTTTCTGGGAGAATCACTCACCCCAATCCAGCTCGTTGGCGGAGGCCTTATCGTCCTCGCCGGAATCCTGGTAGAAAAACTCAAAATATAACGAACGAATTGTGCCAAACACACATTGTATTTTGTTATCTTGTTTCGAAACATGGTAACAAAGGAGATAGCATTCAAAACGCCTTTTGTGCGGCCATTTTAGCTTCCCAGCGCCGACGGCGCCAACTCCGCCAGTCGCGCCCGGGAGGAGGACCAAAAAGATTTGCGAGTGCATCATCAATTTTCCGAATAAGGCTCTGTAATTCTTCCTTTCCCAAAATCGTCGCAATCACTGTCTGATAGCCACCACGCCCGCGTTGTAACGCTAAACTCACCTTGCTTACGGTTCCAAGGCTCACCTTGAGCCAACTTGAAATAGTACGTTGATCATAATGTTTGAGAAGCAGCAGAGCGATCGACAGTCGCTTGGCGATCATCAGCCGTTCTGTGGGCGAAAGGAGGTCATCGACGAGCCGAACAACTGTGTCACGGGTACGAGCTGCAGCGATACTTTCCATGAGGACTTCATACACCCGTTGCTCAACTTCTTTCCGTAACGGAATTCGCGATATCTGCGTCATATATTCATGTTACCATGTTTTAAAACTTGGTAACATATTATTATCTAACTTTAAAGGGTGTTATCATGGCAACAGTTATGAAGACAAATAGTCAACTTCTTCAAATTGCGCTATTGGGCAATCCGGTGCTGCGAAAAAAAGCGAAACCGGTCCGCGATATCAACGATCAAAAAATCCAACAGCTTATCGATGATCTCCTCACGACCGTCATGGATGTAAACGGAGTTGGGATTTCCGCGCCGCAAGTCTATCAATCGTATCGCATATGCATTGTTGCCTCTCACCCAAATCCTCGTTATCCAAACGCACCCCTTATGAAACCCACACCCGTCATCAACCCGATAATCGTTTCACATGATGAAAAGATAGAAAAAGGCTGGGAAGGATGTTTGAGCATTCCGGGACTGCGTGGTCTCATTCCGCGGTATACAAAGATTCATGTTGAGTACTCTGATAGAAACGGAAAACGAATCAAACGGACATTTTCTGATTTTATCGCCCGCATATTTCAGCATGAATACGATCATCTCGAGGGGATCTTATTTACAGACCGTATGGAAACTAATCGGGATCTTATTTCTGAAAAAGAATACTTCAAACTCCTTGAAACAAAACATAATTAGTCAACTCACAATGTACGTACGTCTTCTAAAAATTAATTATAAATTTACGGATATATTGATGTATTGCTTCATCACTCTCTATACCCTCGCTGCTATCCTCGTCTCCCTCCACCGCTTCTGGCAGTACGAGGTATTTTACTATGACTTCGGCATATTTGATGCTGCCATCTGGCATGTCGCGCATTTCCGGCCGCCGATTGTTGACCATTTCGTCATCGGAGGCAAAGTGATATTTGCCGACCATTTCAGCCCCAGTATATTTTTGCTTTCCCCTCTCTACTGGCTCACCAGCCGGCCGGAGGCGCTGCTAGCGGCTCAAGCGGTCGCGGTCGGAGCAAGTGCTGTCGTCCTGTATCTGTTGGGCAAACACGTGTTAAAAAGGGGACTCGGTCCGCTCGCGGCAACGGCCGCATATCTTCTGTTTGTGGGCACCCAAAATGCACTCATTGCGGATATTCATGAAGTCACGTTTATGATGCTCCCCTTGATGCTGGTTTTTTATGCGGTGGTTACCAATCGCATGAAACTTTTCTGGATATGCTTTTTCATTACCTTGGGATTTAAGGAAAGCTCGTCGCTTCTTGGCGTGGCACTGGCGGCACTGATACTCATCTATAACCGCCGGTGGCGGCTCACAGCACTGATGATTGCCGTCATATCCGTTCTTTGGGGATATGTCACCACACAAATGATCATTCCCTATTTTTACGGCCAAACATACTTCTACACCCCGGTATTTGATTCCAATCCGCTGGTGATACTGTGGTCGCTGTTTGACGATCCGGTCAAACGGAACACACTCCTGATGAGTCTCACCAGTTTTGGATTCCTTCCGCTTCTGTATCCGCCCGCGTGGCCGCTCATTTTGCAGGATATCGCTTCCCGGTTTATGCAAAAGGAATTTGCGCTCCGGTGGGGGTTAGGACTCCATTACAGTGCACAGTTGGCCGTCATCATGGCATTTTCCTCGATCATGGCAATCAACAATCTGCAAAAACGCATCCGGTCAAGATACGCAATTACCGCAAGCATGATCGTGCTTATCGGGATTTCGCTCTATCTCCACCAGTTCAAACTCCACGGACCGTTGGGACTTGCCTACAATCCCGCATTCTATGCCCATACAAAAAACTTCACGTTCCTTGATGACCTCATTGCCAACGTTCCCAAAGGAACCACTGTTATGACCCAAAATAACATCGCTCCGCACATGATTCACACCCATCAGGTCTATTTACTCCGTGATGTCTATGAGGACTTCATGCCGGACTACTTTGTACTGGATGTGCGGCAGGGGCAGAACTTCAATAACTTTTTCGGGGCAAAAATCGACGTACTTCGCGCTTCGCTTCGTAAAGATCCGCGGTACGAAATCATGTACCAGACGAACGAACAAATGATATATAAACGGAAATAGGAGTTATTTCTTTTTGGGAAGATTTTTGAATTGCTTCCTGAGTGTGGCCGTTGTCTCCGCGCCCTTCTGCTGCATTTCCTGAATGTGTGCAAGAGCCATATCGATTTTTTCCGCTGCTGCTTCCGTCACTTCGTCTTTTTTGTCACTCATGGAATCAAGTACCTTTTCTTTCATGGCCTCGCCTTGACGGACTAATTCTTTTCCTTTCGACTGCAATTCGTCCAGGCGTTCTTCCAGTTCATCCAGCACGTCGCGTCCCTTGTCCTCAATAAGTTTGCCCGTCTTTTTCCCTTCTTTGGTTCCCAGGAAAAATATCACCAATGCCCCAATCAGGCCGCCGATGAAAAACCCGAACAAAAATTTGCCGTCATGAGAATTATTATCTGACATATTACGCTCCCACCTCATCGGGTTTTTTCCGAAATGTTTTGAAAACGGAGAGTGCAGTCTTGATGCCGCTCACAATGCCGGACATGCCGGCAACGGAATCACCGACCGTACCGGTCACTTTTTTGGCATCATCCAGCATGGTATTCATCTTTATAATGGATGTACGGATTTCTTTGAAGATATACCATACCTGAACGCCCAATAGTACCAGAAGAAGGGTCAAAATGAAGCTGATAACGATGATGGTAAGCTGTACCGGATCCATGGGCAGAATTCCAAAAAAATTAATACTGTATCGCTTGTTCAGTATGGCGTAAAAGAAGCGAAGTGTCAATTATG
>JBBTWM010000018.1:0-10960 GCA_038062795.1 Patescibacteria group bacterium
GCGTCCGATCCTGTATTTCTATTATAGTACGGCTCTCTCCCTCTAAATTATCCCGTGCGGCTTTCCGTATCGCTGCCAAATCCTTTTGCGCTTGGGTAAACTTGTATTCTGATGCAGTTTGCGACGCGGTCTCAATAATTTTTAGCGCATCTCTATAGGCAACTGAATCCGGTGCTGCATCCGCTAGTGTTACACGGCGGAATGCTTCGATCGCTTCGCGGTACTGTCGCACTTCCGTGGGCTCCCGACCCTGCATTCGGTCGAGATTGCGTTCGGCAAAACTACGGGGATCATCAAGTGTTAACGCCGCTTTTTCTGTAGCCATAACGCGCTCTGCTAATTCGACAGACTGCCGGGCCGCCTCTAGCATCCCTCCTGTTACCACGCGCTCAACCGAAAGACCAGCTCCATCATAGGTGCCCGTCGGAACCGATGACCGCACGGTACCATCCGGATTCACGTACTGCTGCCACACGGATAACGCGTCTGCCAGGGCTTTTTGTGCAGACGTTTGAAGCTCAGGATCTTTGTTTATCGTATTATCTTTTTTGGCCTGGGTAACGATTGCATTAGTTTGTGCAATTGCCTGCGCTACGGCACCGGTCGCAGCGCCTAACCGCGCTTGCACATCTGCCTGCAACGCTGCCCGTGTCGTGCCATCTACGTGTACTGTTTTTCCATTAAAAACAATATCACTCGGTGTAAGAAGCGGAGCATTTCCAAGCGCCACGGCATCCGCAATCGCAAGGGAGCGCTGGATGAATGGATCAGGAATAGTTGCTGCCCGGCCCTGAGCCTGACGGATTGCACTTTCCCCTACGGAAAGGCCCGCCATCATGACATTCGTTGCACAACTTTCGAACGGGACAGTACCGAGTGCTGCTGCAGTACACGCTACTCCTGCTTGCGCCGTGTTTACCACCTGATCCGCCCGCACCAACGACCGGGCGACGGAAGACTGCGGAGCCCTCGCGATTATTGGGGCTGTCACAAATCGCCCGGCGGATACTAAAGTCATACCTGCAGACACCAGACAATCCGCGCTTAACCCCGTTTCCGCACACGTCTGAACCGTCTGACTTCCAAAGACCAATGTTCCTACCCCGTTCCGTATCATTTGCACCGGAAGCGCTTCTGCAGAACCGCTAAAGACGGTCCGGGCTAGATTTTGGGTAATAGTATTGCTTTGCTGCAGTAATACTTCCGAAGTGACGGCCACGCGTCCGGCTTGGCGAGCCATCACTGCCAAATCCGCAACCGCTGCGTCTGCCGGGGAAATAAATCTCGCAACCCCCGATAATTTGCTAGTTGTTGCTAAGGCAATGTCGGCGCTATCCAATAGTGTCATCGTTCCCTGCTGGATCCGCTCTACGCGGGCCACTCTCGCCATCGTGTTAAGTCCCCGTGAAGCTGGTAAAATTGATGACGCAGCAAACAATGTCATACCGGCGGATTGCAAACATGCGCTGGTATTCATGTCTTCCCGCATCGTACATGCGATGGCTGTATCCTGAGCACTCGATCCGGTCATATAAATACTCATGGATTCTCCTGCGATAGCGAGCGCAGATTGTGCGGTGAGTGCTGCTGCCCCAAGCTGCGCTATACGAAGTGGCGGCACGAGGATTGCAAGCGTGGTCGCCACAGGCTTTGTCACCATCATGAGGCCACCGCGTACATAATCCCATCGCGCCTGAGCACAATTTTCTTTCCGCGGATCACCAATCAAACAAAGTCTTCCTCTTGCATCGTCCCTCAGCTGTTGCCCCTGGAGTAACGCGCCGTTTTCAAATTTATTGAGGCTAATTGCTGCTGCTGCCCAAGGATCAGTCGCCACTATGTTGTCATACGCCCTTTTCCCTGCGGCAATATCTACCGTTCCGTTAAGCGCCCCCTCAAGCGTTACATCGATACTGCCGGAGGACAACAAAAACCGCGCATCCTTAGAATTTATATATGCCGCAAGTTGCTCCTGCTGATATTTTTGTATCGCGGCAACATCCATTGTGCCGATTTTATCCGCGACTTTTTGCGAAAGAGCCTGCTGCGTCGTTATGTCCAAGTTGATAATATATGCTTGGGCTACTGCATTAGCCTGGGCATTTTGCACGGCAACCGTTGCTTTATCAAACGCGGTTTGCACTTGCGGCAAAACCCCTCCTCGGTGGCTATATATTTCGTTGTTGTAATCGTTTTGCGCTTTTTTATACTCGGCGTTCGCTGTCTCCAAACTCGTTCTCAACGCATCCATGCTGTCATTGCCTGACAACGCGGCATTGACCACCCATTGCGGGTCAGCCGCCAGCAACTCTTTGGCACCTTCAATTTCATACACCCCTGTGTTTATGCTGTCTGAAATGGCATACCCCGTCGCTACCCGATGTACGAGAAAATCCTCCATCGTTTGCTTCTTCAGATCAGCTGTTTTTTTCCAGGCATCATATTCCGTTTTCAGCTCGGGATCATTCTTCACTTGGGTTTCAAAATTTCGCACCAAATCCGCATCGGACGTTACCGCATAATTGACGACGACTGTCGCTGCCTGTTGCTGTTGCGCAGCCACTCCTTCGGGATTAAGCCGCGAAACGCCACCACCGAAAAATGCGTCTCCTAAGCTTGCCAGAGGTGACATAACCCGATCAACGACGCTAAACGACGCCATTGCCTTATCAACGCTCCGCTCGCCGCTTAACACCTGATTTAAGTACGCACTCTCGCTTAATGGATCGTCAGGGCGCACAAGACCTAATTGCTCCAGCTTTGGCTTATTTTCATAATATTCCTGCATCTGGTGCTCGAGGAAATCCTCTGATGTCTTACCGGGATTTGCCTTGAGCCACGTTTGCGCTTCCGGGTTGGTACTTTGAGCAGCTATATAGGTTTGTCTTGTATCAGAGGATAAAAGTGCAATATACCCCTGCGCCTGTACTTCGGCATCTTTATCACTCATACCGAACAGGTTATTAAACGAAATTTTAGTTTTGGTAACAACTTGGTTTAACCACGTTTCGCCCACGGGTGTGGTTTGTGGAGCTCCGGAAACACCGGGGTAACGGCTCGCAACCTCGGGATGCAAATCGTTATATACATCCTCAGGAACGACCTCACCCGCCTTTACATCAGCAATAAACTGAAGGTACTTCCCATCCGCATCAAGCTCGTCCTTCACTTTATCAATAAACACGAGTTGCGACGCATCGTATTCTGCCTGCCATTGTGCCTCCGTTTTTTGACGGTCAAATGAATCCCCATTTGCAAGCTGCTCCTGTTTCCATGCTTTATAGGCATCGGAATAATCACTGTTTGGATTTGACGCAACTAATGATTGCGGTGCTGCTTGTTGTTCCTTCACCAAAACGACTATTTCGGGGGCAACCTGCTTTTCTAATGCAATCCGTATCGCTGCGGCATTTGCCGATATTCCGGCGAACACAGAATCGTTCTTATGTGAACTGTAGTATGCCAGTGCCTCTGCATCAGTGCCGATATAGGCTTTCGTAAGATCTATCTGCGCAAATCCTTCGTTAATTGCCGCAAGCTCAGAAGCCGGCATGGCCGACCGGATGGTAGCCCGTGCGACAGCCACATCACCGCATTTTGATGCAGCAGTTGCAGACGAGGCTAATTCCTTACATAATTCCGTTTCTATTCCGGGAACGCCATTTTGCAGGTTATATACGACATTGTCGGTCCAATTCTGCCATACCATATCGATATCTGCCGTACTTAACCCGAGGGCGGCAATTTGTGCTTGTTTTCTCTTCAACGGATCGCAATTGAGGTCACCAGCGCATACATCGCTGTTTAACTTACTGAGTATGTCTGATGCTTTTTGATAGTCTTTGAATCGCTCCACCATAGCTAACGTGTCTGTAGCTGTCACCCCGGGATATGCAAGGGCAGCCTGCACGTTCTTTTGATATCCACTACACGCGCCGGAATTACCGGTATTCTGATCCAGACAATTCTGATAGGCGCTTTCTGCAGTTAAATATAAGTTTGACGCTTTGGTCAGGATGTAGGTATGAAAGCTCTCGTTAAGCGCTTCCGTCTGGCTGGGATCGATACCGGCACCAACCAACGCGCTGTTTGCCTGCTGCAAATACCCATTACAGTTTGCGTCATTACTTTGTTGTTGTGCGCATATTTCATATTTTTCCCGTGCCGCAAAGTATTTATCCTGTCCGTCATAGAGCTTGAGGTCAGAAGCAACCTGTGCTTTTGCGATGGTCTGGAATGCCGCGGACTCACTCGTGATTCCTGCTGCCGCATACGCCTGAACTTCACAGCTCGATTGAGTCCCTCCATTGGCTTTACACTCATAAATATTCTGCGCTACCTGACTGACCGTTTCCTGGAATTGCGCAGCTTCTTTCTTATACTCGTCGGCTAACCCTAAACTACTGGGGATTACCGTCAACGGACATCCCGGACATTGCGCCCACATACCCTCTGCCGGATTTTTCGGATTTGCTACACATTGATACCTTTGGTTATCATTCATCGCCGTGGTCGCGCCATATTGTTCTCCGGTTGCTACATTTCCCTCTCCTATTCCGCCGCAGGAAACTTTTAGTTTCGGCTTGGCAGTGGGGGCAGGCGTAATAGATGTCCCGACATTGATGGGCACGATTGTAACAATTGGCGTTATCGTTGGACGCACGGTTGTTGTAGCTGGTGATTTCGTTATCTCAGGTGCGGTAGTTACCTGAGCCACAGCCTTCGTGGGATTCGGCGTCGTAGTCGGGGCAGCTTTACAACTCCCGCCCCACAAATTGAAGTCTCCGTTCGGACAATTCTGAGAACAGTTATTATTGCCTCCCCCTAGGAGAACGCAATCGGCTCCAGGCTTCAATGTCGGTTTAGGAGTAACCGGAGGAGTGGTAGATCCCTTGGTCGTCGCAACGATAGGAGAAGGAGACGGTGTTGAAGGGCAATCTCCAATACGGATTACCCCCCAACATATAGGCGGAAAACTACCAACTCCTGCCGTCATAATTGTAGGTATAACGCATTGTCCGGTCGCTACATTGTAGGATGCCTGGCCGCTGCATTTGTCCCTGTTTAACGCAACCTGAGTCAGGAGTGGTGGTGGGGTTGCAGTCTTTTTGACAAGCGGAGATGGGCTCGGACTCTTTGTATTTGCCAACGTCAAACAAGCTGCCGCTGTACGCGTCCGCATACATGTCGAAAGATTAAAGGCCACAGTTGTTACCGTAGGCTTAGGTGTCACCACAACACGTGGCGTTGTCGTTGTTGTATATTTAATTCCGCACTGCGTTATACACGACGGCGACCCGTGACAGTTAATCGTGCACGAAACTAAGGCTGTTTGTACGCTCGTAATACTTGGCGATGGGGTACGTGACGGTGACGGTGATCGTGATGGCGAAGGAGAAAGCGACGGTGACGGGGTTAATGTCCGCGATGGCACCGGCGTACGTGAGGGAACCGGTGTCGTATATGAATCACCCGAAGCAAATTGCCGCAACTCGCCCGTGCGTTCCCGTTCAATTCTGGCGATAACAAAAAATACCGTTCCCGCAAACAGCATGAGCAGAATAAGGGGAAGAATACGGATAAATCCGGTACTTACCCCGGATGATTTTCGGACAATATATCTATAACAATCTATAAAAAAGTGGAACAGTGGTGAAGCTAACGGATATTCCGGCGCATGAGCAGACAGGTTTTGATCTGATATGATAGGTGATTCTTCTGATGAATGCTCCAAAATGAACGTCAGATCACCCGGTGTTACCAAACCAGCCTCGCGTAGAACAAAAAAGTCTAGGCGGGCCATACAACATCAGGCGGTCTCTTATTACTATGATGAAATAGAGATAGTAGTGTCAATAGCCTGGTTTCAGGTATTGACAAACATAATAAATCTCTCCAAACTGGACATATTCCTATGAAGAAAAAAATATCCCGACGCAAGACACACGCTACCCGCTCCGTCTCGCACAAGCCCAAGGAGGGCTACCTTGTTATCGTAAGGAGCTGGATGCTTTTGGTTATGTTTGCGCTCATGTTAGGACTGGGAGCGGTTGTCGGAACGTATCTCAACACGCAGTCAGCAGCCAATAATCCCGATGTGGCCGGGGTTCAAGTAGAAGTGAAGTAACCTCCTTTTTTCTGCTATAATACTTTTTGTTTCTCATCGGGCCTGTAGCTTAGTTGGTAGAGCGCCGCATTCGCATTGCGGAGATCACCGGTTCGACTCCGGTCAGGTCCACAGAATAATTTCGAAGACGAAATTTTCTGTGTAAACACCCAGGTTTTAAAAGGGGTTTACCCAGAAAATGCGAAGCATTATTCTGGGCCCGTAGTACACCGGTAGTATATCTCCATGGCATGGAGGAGAAAGGGGTTCAATTCCCCTCGGGTCCACTCATTATTTCAGGAATGATGTCGGGTTGACGGGGGTACCATTTTTCCGGACTTCAAAGTGCAAATGTGTGCCGGTTGAGCGGCCGGTTGAGCCCATCTTGCCAATCACTTGCCCGCGGCTCACGGTATCCCCTGCTTTCACATAGACTTCCGTCAGGTGGGCGTAGAGTGTTGACAATCCTCCCCCGTTATCGATAATCGCGTGTCTCCCATAGCCGTAATTTAAATACTGCACCGAAATAACCGTGCCATCACCTGCCGCAGTCACCGGGGGCTGGCCTGGATTGGCTATATCTAAGGCCATATGATACCAAACAGGATATTGCGTTATGGCCCCTATGGACGGCCAGGCGAACTGTCCGCTCCCTCCCGCGATAAGTGCGCTTACAGCAAACTGTCTCGGTGCGATGGGAGCCGCTTCCGGCATAACGCCGTCAGGGACGACAAGGGTCTGTCCGACACTGAGAGCAAATGTATCCAGGTCAGTAAAATCGTTAAACGGAAAGTTTACAATTTTTTGCGCTTCTGTTTTATACTTCTTTGCAATCGAATACACCGTCTCCCCCTCCCGGACCTTATGGACCATACCCGTAACCGGCGGAATTTTCAGACTTTGCCCTATGGTCAAACTATCCTTTTTTAGATCATTGGCCCACTTAATACTATCTACTGATACACCAAATTTTTCAGCAACCGTTGATAAGGTGTCACCACTTTGGATCTGGTATGTTATGATTTGATCACGTGGTTTTTCTGATATCTGTGTTTGTACACCATACTCAGACAAATCCAAACTGGTCACCACCGCAGAAGGGGGCGTAAAATCAGCAAGCGCTTGTGCATTCCCCCCGGGATAGGCAGTTGCCAAAATCGGTGCAGCTATAATGGCAGCAAGTACCAACACGCTGACGGAAAAATGTAAGAATGGCCGTTGATACCCACCGCGCCGGGCCATGAGGATATCTACCAACACATCTTTATTGGTTTCGAACCAGTTGCCAAACCGCCGGAGTTTCCGGGAAAGATAATGGTACCAACCCCGCCGCCATTGGCTGAGGTCATCACGAAGAAGTTGAAAACGCTTGAGCATGTATTGGACACATTAGCCCAATAAGACAAATTAGTCAAATCAGCCCTGTGCAAGACTTAAGAGGAACTCTGCATTATCTTTGGTCTTTCCCAAACGGTCGATAAGCATCTGGGTGCGTTCTTCATCAGAAAGCATACTCAGCATGTGCCGCAGTGTCGTCACTTTCTTCATAGTATCCTCACCCAACAATAACTCATCATGACGTGTTCCTGACTTGCCGACATCAATAGCCGGGAAAATCCTTCGCTCCTGCAAGGCCCGCGACAAATGAAGTTCCATGTTCCCGGTCCCCTTGAATTCCTCATATATCAAATCATCCATGCGGCTGCCGGTTTCGACAAGCGCTGTCCCGATAATAGTAAGCGAGCCGCCATCGGTAATCCGTTTCAACACCGGTTTTTCCCCTTCTACCGTTTTTGCTTCCTCTTCCGGGGTCACAAAAGGTTCGTTACATCGTGCGGCTCCCAAAAACTTCTTAGCAGGATAGAGTGCTGCCGGATCAAATCCTCCGGTAAGCGTGCGTCCTGACGGATTCACCACGAGGTTATATGCCCGGGCGAGCCGGGTAATGGAATCGAGTAAAATCACCACATCATGACCCATTTCAATCAGCCGTTTGGCCCGGTCGAGCGCTACTTCAGCCACTCGTGTCTGATGCTCCGGGGATTCATCAAAGTTTGAAGCATATACCTCACCCTGTACGGACCGGGATATATCCGTCACTTCTTCCGGCCGTTCACCGATTAAAACTGCCATAAGATGTACTTCAGGATAATTTGCAGAAATTCCCGCGGCGAGTTCCTTAAGGATCGTCGTTTTTCCTGCTTTCGGAGGGCTTACAACCAATCCGCGTTGTCCGAATCCAATGGGACAGAGCAAATCGAGTATACGGGTTGACAGCGGAGCGACGCCGGTTTCCAACCGTAATAGCTTATTGGGGTAAACCGGAACCAAATCTTCAAATCGCGGCCGTTTTTCCATTTGTTCCGCAAGCAAATCATTCACTTTTTCCACTTTGAGGAGTCCCCAATACCGCTCGTTATCCTTAGGCTGCCTTGCCTGGCCTTCGACCATATCGCCGTTTCGCAGTAAAAATCTGCGGATTTGAGATTGAGAAATGTACACATCGCGATCACTTGGGGTATATTTGGGGCGCAAAAATCCATGTCCGTCAGGCATGGTATCCAAAACACCACGTACGGTCTCTGTAGGCACGTCAACGTCCTGCGTGAAGCTGTTCGTGCCGGCGTTCTCACCAAAATCCCGCCTCGGAGCCCGATCCCAGCCAGAGGCTTGTCCGCCTTGGGCGGAAAATCCTTCATCACGGCGGTACCCGCTGCTAAATCCGCCTGACCCGCGGTTAAAATCGCGGCCGGAACGGTCATTCCCTCTGTCGCGGCTATATCCTCCGCGGTTTCCCCGATCCCAACCAGAGGCTGGTCCGCCTTGGGCGGAAAATCGTCTTCCACTTCGGAAATCGCGTCGTCCGCCCTGCTGTGCTCCCTGATATCCACTTCGGTCGCTACTGCCCATAGATGGCGCACGCACGAATGCCGGATGATCAGTGCTTCCCGGAGTTGTGGGGGGAGTTACTGCCGGTGTACCCTGTGGCGCTCCGACTAAATCTTCTAAACTCAAGCTGGGAGAGGACACTTCCGGTTCATGAGCCGCTACCGGCATTTCCACAAATTTTGCCGTCGCAACACTTGGCGCCTTGGGTTGTTCTTCCGTTTTAGACGTCTTTTCTTCTGACGTCTTTTGAGTTTTTTTGACTGTAGATGGTTTACGCGTTGCTTTAAAAGCCATAGATAAATAAGGGGTATATCACGTGTTCGTTGATTGCTTCAATACGTAAGAAAACATTAAAAATTTAAGAAAGATGCTAAGCCCAAAATTCTCTGTTTAGACATTCATGGGAAAACCAAATCGTACCACAGAGGAGTCGTAATCTTGCCCTATTTAACCAGAAAGACCCTCTCGTTGTCAAGCCTTAATTTATGCGTTGTAGTTTATTCGCTCCTATTTACGCGCTCATATTTTGTTCTTCCGAAGACATGGATGGATTTTGGCCGGTCGCTATCGTGGTCGCCCTCGTTTTTGGTGCCATAGCCGGCATACGCTTTAGCATACCCGACGGCACAATAACGGGAGTGGACACGCTCGTGCAGTCATTGGTTACCAAACATCAATGGAGTCGTATATCTCAATATCGCATGATTTATGATTTCAAAACTTTTGATTGCTGGGGTCGAAAAAGTAACCGGAAGAAGATTTATAGGGAAGAAATAAGATACGGGCTTTTTGCTTCTTTCATCCATTTGGGCCAGGGAAACTCGCGGGATCGGAGCTTGCGGAAAAATATAGGCTTTTTTTCGGGAAGCATCAATTGCTTGAGACGTACTTTTTCCAAAAGTATCTCCACCTTGTCTCCCATCGAGGCACTGTTCCGTTTTTCGAGTTTTGCGACCAGCATTTGCTGTTGTTCACGTCGGACCTTAAGTGGCAGCGCCTCTACAGCCACCATAATTGCCGCCTGAAACATTTTTTTCTCATCACCGGAAAGGGATACAAAAAAAGTTCGCTTCTCTTTGCGATCCATGAGATGAAATTCCCGCTGAGAAATAGGGTTGGGTTTGCCGGTTTCCGGATTGAAGCGAGCGGTTGTTTCGGTCATATCTTTAATATATCAAAAACTATCAATGCTCGCCAATAAAACTACTCTTTTATACGTCCATACACTTTTTTATGCGATCCGATGGCGAGAAATCTGGCAGTCGTCTTTCCACTCCACTCAAATACGATCCGGATATCTCCGTTTACAGAAAATGCGTACTTGCCATGTAATTTCTTTCGAAGTGCATGAGTGCGCAACCTTGTATCACGAGGATTATCACGGAAACGCGCTTCCGAAGTGTCTATAGAATTTCGTAGATTTGGATGATTTTTGAGCAACACTTCGAGCATCTTGGCATATGAAGGAGTAAATTGAATCTTTACCATGAAAAATAATTACCGAGAACGTTTCTTCGCATGTTTCAGAACAAAATCAGTAAATGACCCCTTCCCATTCCAAACGATATCGTCTTTCCGGGATGATCGGGAGGCCGCCAAAACCTGTTCTTCAAATTCCGGCGTAAAGCCGTTCACGGTAACCTTGGACGGATATAAAACCGTACGGATGGCTTCTCGAATGAGTTCACTGACCGATGTATACCGGCGTTTGACGAGCGCCTTTTTCATATCCGCATACATGGCCGCCGGGAGAGAAATGTTGATGGTAGTATTCATACAAAGATTGTATGCGTTCCATACAATGGTTGTCAAGCGGAATTCTGTCAAGCGCTTTCAGTCAACACACCGCATTGCCTCATTGATGTGTCAGCTCATAAATAACCGTCTCGTTCTGCTGGTACGCTACTCGAGCCAATTGCTCAAATTTCCATTCGGCCATCACAGGAAATTTCTGCCGTTCAAGAG
>JBBTWM010000019.1:0-1092 GCA_038062795.1 Patescibacteria group bacterium
CAGGCCCGACGGGAAGTACCGGGGCCACCGGAGCCACGGGTGTCCAGGGGCCCACGGGAAGTACTGGAGCCACCGGCGTGCAAGGTCCCTCAGGGAGTACGGGTGCGACGGGTGCCACTGGAACAAACGGTCCCACCGGATCAACGGGAGCCACCGGGGCTACGGGAACAGCGGGACCAACCGGAAACACGGGAGCCACCGGGGCGAACGGTCCCACAGGGTCTACCGGGGCGACCGGAGCTGCTGGTCCAACCGGGAGTACCGGTTCCACTGGTGCAACGGGAACTGCAGGTCCGACGGGATCAACAGGTGCAACGGGTGCCACAGGAACAGCGGGACCAACCGGAAGTACCGGTTCCACTGGTGCAACGGGTGTTGCCGGACCCACTGGGAGTACCGGAGCAACGGGAGCTGCTGGTCCAACCGGAAGTACCGGTTCCACTGGTGCAACGGGAGCTGCAGGTCCGACGGGATCAACAGGTGCAACGGGAGCTGCTGGTCCAACCGGAAGTACCGGGGCTACCGGGGCGACCGGAGTTGCAGGACCCACAGGATCTACCGGGGCTACCGGGGCGACCGGAGTTGCAGGACCCACAGGCCCGACGGGAAGTACCGGGGCCACCGGAGCCACGGGTGTCCAGGGGCCCACGGGAAGTACTGGAGCCACCGGCGTGCAAGGTCCCTCAGGGAGTACGGGTGCGACGGGTGCCACTGGAACAAACGGTCCCACCGGATCAACGGGAGCCACCGGGGCTACGGGAACAGCGGGACCAACCGGAAACACGGGAGCCACCGGGGCGAACGGTCCCACAGGGTCTACCGGGGCGACCGGAGCTGCTGGTCCAACCGGGAGTACCGGTTCCACTGGTGCAACAGGAAGCACAGGGGCCACAGGAAGCACGGGTGCGACGGGAAGTACCGGACAAGCTGGACCAACAGGAAGTACGGGCGCCACCGGAGGAGTCGGTGCCAGTGGTCCAACGGGACGTACTGGAGCCACCGGAGCAAATGGCCCCACAGGAAGTACGGGAGCGACGGGACAAGCTGGACCAACAGGAAGTACGGGCGCCACCGGAGGAGTCGGTGCCAGTG
>JBBTWM010000020.1:0-15211 GCA_038062795.1 Patescibacteria group bacterium
ACCGTGCCAAGTTCGGTATCTTTCGTGACTGTTTGTCCCTCTTTGACCTCAATGCGTGAAAGGTGCGCATACACGGAGGTCATTCCGTCTGTGTGTTCGATCATGACGTGTCTGCCATAGCCGTCACGTAGGGTTGCTACCAGGACTACTTTACCTTCGGTAACCGGATAAATAGGCGTGCCTGCGGGGTTCGTTAGGTCAACGCCGGGATGCCCGCCCCGAAAGTATTGGGAGATACCAAAGGCTGCCAGCGGCCAACGGAACCGGGAAGGAACCACAATTGCGTTCACCGTGGTCATTTGTGTGTCCAGGTATACTTCTGCTGTGGCGAAGCTAGCCTGCGTTTGAGGCACGATCACCGCGCCAAAAAAGGCCAGTCCGATAAGAGGAATACCGATCAGTTCCTGAATGGGGCGGTTGTCGATTTTACCCCGTAGCCATCGGCTCAGGCGGTTACTCCCATAGTATGGCTTTGTAAGCCAAATTAAGGCTGTTTTAAGCATATTCATAGGAACAAAAAACCACTCCCGAGAGAGTGGTTTAATACTCGGTATTATAGCGTAAAAACGCCCCAAAGTCAAATTGGCAGCGGGGATAACATTGCCGAAACTCGCCTGGGCATGGTATGATCGAACTCAATTTATGAAGCGCAAGTTCGGCTTTCTTGTTATCTTCGTTGTCGTCACGCTCATTATTTTTGGAGCAGTGAGGCTACTGGGGTCCAGGGCTCCCAAAGAAGGTGAACTCCGGGTAGACGCAGCACCGACGGTGAGCGTATTTTTGGACAATAAGCACATCGGCAGAACGCCGCTTCGGGAAAAAGTCACTGCCGGTGAATATACAATCCGTTTAGTGGCAGAAACCACAACCGGTGAGATAGCACCCTGGCAGGCAAAAATTTCCGTCGGAGCAAATCTGCTTACCTATGTGAATGCCGTATTATCCGAATCAGAATTATCGTCTGCTGTCGACGTGTTATGGTTGGAAAAAAGTGTCGTCGGTAAGCCGGAACTTTCTGTGATTACCAATCCCGATGGGGCTTCCGTCGTGCTGGATGACGTGACGAAAGGGATTACGCCACTGACAATTTCCGATATGACGGCGGGAGATCACATGCTTACGGTAACGTCTCCCGGATTTTTGACCCGTACGATGAAGGTCAAGCTTACCGCCGGCTATAAACTTATTGCCAGCATGAAATTAGCACTTTCTGCCGGTGGCGTGCCTCAGCCGGAGGCAACGCCTGCGGCAACGACGTTGACCACGCCGACGCTCAAATCGGGTGCTGCTGCGACATCGTCCGCAACCCCGCAAAAGCCGTATGTTTTGATCAAAGATACCCCGACAGGTTTCCTGCGCGTCCGTATGGAACCGTCAACAGCAGCCACAGAGGCCGGCCGCGTGAATCCCGGAGAAAAATATCACCTGTTTAACCAGCAAACCGGGTGGTATCAGATTTCCCATGACGGGACAAACAAGGGCTGGATTTCTGCGCAGTACGCAGACAAAGTAGAGTAATCCGTCATTATCCCCCGATTCCGTAAATGACAAAGAGGGTGGCACCTACCCATAAAATAACCGTGCTAAGAAGCGGAAGATCCGTGGTTAGTACCTGCTCCGGCGACTCTCCTTTTCCATGATAGATGAGCTGCATATACCGCATGATGCCGTATAAGACAAACGGAATAGTCATCATCATCCATTTACGGTCAGGGATTCCGATGACGAAATCACTATAGTTGCGGAAAATGAGTCCTACGGTAATAGGGCGTTCGAGAAAGGTGAAATACGTGTAGGAGATGAATGTGCTCGTCGCAAACATGGAAGTATACGCGTCCAAAAGTTTCTCTGAATAGTGGGATAGTGCGGCCCGGGTATCTCTCGGGGAGGCGTCGCCAGTTCCCTGGATCAGGGTGAGTTCTGCCCGTCGTTTGCCTATAGCTAAAAACAGCGCGAGTGAGAGCGCTGCCAGAGCGAGCCAGATAGAAATATGGTATCCGCTCGCCGCCTCTCCCGCATATACCCTCAGCACATAGCCCGCGGTGATTGCAATAATATCAATAACCGATATGTGTTTGAGTACGATAGAGTAGGAATATTGCAGCAATATAAATATGAGAGAAAAGAGGAAAAATGTCTGACCGACTATTTGCGCGAGACTTAAACCGGAAATGAGAAGCAGCAGAGATACCAATAGTGCAGTTTTTATCGAAAGTTTTCCGCTTGCAACCGGCCGGAATTTTTTAAAGGGATGCCTTCGGTCAGCAGGCGCATCCAGCACGTCATTGAAGATGTAGTTGGAAGATGAAAGAAAACAGAACGCGATGAATCCGAGAATGGTATCCGTGAGGAGCGGAACATAGAATAGCTGCCCGGTAAAAAATATCGTGGTGAACAGTGCAAGATTTTTTAGCCACTGTCGTGGTCTCGCTGCTTTGAGAATTGTGTAAAGAAGCTGACCCATACGAAAAACATGGTCAATGCTACAGCCACAGCGATAAAGGTAAATACTTTGAGCGTGCTCGTGACCGTAAGTGAGACCAGCCCCAGTATAGCCGAGACTCCCCAGTAAAACAAGGCGATCCGGGGCTTGCTCCACCCCAGATCCAGGAGTCGATGGTGTAAATGACCACGGTCAGCTAACACCGGAGATTTTCTCATGCCGATCCGACGGATGAGGGTCGCTACCGCATCCAGCATGGGAATACCCAAGACGAGCAGCGCCGTCCCTAATTTTGCAAATGACAGAATACCCAGGAGTGCCAAAAAATACCCGGCAAGCGTTTTGCCGCCATACCCGGGCATGATGCGTTGTGGGTAAAAGTTCCACGGCAAAAATCCTAAGAATGCGCCGGTTATTATGAATGCCAATACCGTTACCCAAATTTGATTCGGATCCAGGAGACTGTATCGAAGCGACAGTAATCCCAAAACAAACGCTGAGATTGCCACGTATCCCGGCATCTGCCCGTCGACACCGGCGCTCCAACCTATGATATTCATCGTCCATACGATCCAGAGTACGGCAAGTACGTGTGGTAACCCGACTATGATATCTATTGACCCTATGGCAACGGTCCAATTCCATGCGGAGAGCGGCAGCACCCCGCCGGTTAAAGGATTGGTGATAAACGGAATGGCGCTACCGGTACTAACCACCAGTATGGCGACGATAATATTGGTAATCAACCGGAGATACGGGCTTACATCGCGCTTGTCATCCATTAACCCGACCGCCGTAAGGATAATACTGCCGGCGATAATTCCCACAACCTGTATAGTCATCGGCAGTGTCGCGACCATCATCGTGGCAATGCCCAGAAACAAGGCGAGTCCTCCGGCGCGTGGAATAATGCCCTTATGCGTATGGGCGGGATGATATCGGTGTTTAGGATCGTCAACCAAACCGAATCGTTTCGCGAATATTATGACCAATGGCGTCAAGCCAAGGGTAAGTATCACCGTTGTCAGTAATAATGGGAGGAAAGGAATCATTAGCGTACCAACGTAACAATGCGTATGACCATGATGCCACTTAATAGCGATATGAGTATGGAAGTCAGCAGCAATACCCGCGTAAACATAGGATGGTTGCCGGCAAATCGCACGACTGCCGTGAGGTTCACGATATACACAATAATAGAAGAGAGAAGCGGGAGAAAAAGAAACCACGGTGAAGCCAAGCGTTCATCACCCCAGGGTTTGCTGTACCAGAGAGGCACTTGTGGCGGAAGGGTTTTCCAAAACCACGCAATAACAGTGCCTCCGACGATAAACTGAGTCCATACCGCGTTGGTGGCCCATCGGTATTCCCATGTAGTACGGGTTAAACCGATTCCTTGGAGCAGGTGCTGCGGCAGAGACACCGGGGGAGTAAATTTCATATCGGCAACCGATACACAATTTCGTATGAAGTGTCAGGATGGACCAGGATTGCGCGCATGGGGTATAGTGGAAAATCACGGATCATCCGGGACGGGGTAATGAGCGCATCCCCGATATACCATGGAAATACATTATTCCTCGGGTTATATAAATAGACGCGCGAGGCATCCCTCGCATAATAGAGGGTTTCTAAATAGATAATGGAATCGGCAGCGAGGAATATATCGTCAGGTTGAGCTATGACGTTAATTTGGTCAAAAGAATTGCGTATGGGCGCTTTGGCATGCTGAGGGGGATACCACCAATTTACCCAAAGAACCGCGCATAAGACAAGTGCCGCCGCTATTTTTTGGACTACTGTATGACGGATAGCGGATAATGCAGCGACAACGACGAGTATTTCCGCAATGGTCGTCGGGATGAGATACCGGTTCACAAACAGGGGTTTTATGAATGATATGGCGATGACGACCGCAAGAGGTACCACACCAAAGAGAATAAATAATTGCGTCTGTTTTCTGTGGAGCTTGTTTGTGAGTGCTAACCATGCACAGAGGAGCAAGACTACCGATAGGTAGAACGTATAGGTCCATCCGTACCACGGTGTTCCTTCGTAGCCGATAAACATATTTCCCAGTGCAGACCGTACTAACTGCAGGTCTACTGGGTAATACCACGATGTTTTCATCCGGGATGCCTCAAAACCTATCCGTATCAGCCAGGGAAGCATGAGGGCGCCTGTGATAAGAAATGATTGGATACCTCTGTCTTTTTTTATAAAGCGGGGAAGCTCACGAACTGCATGTTTATTGGTCCAGAGCCAATGAAGTCCGAGAATGCCTATAAACGGGAGCATATATACGTGTGTATAAAATCCAAGAAGAGCCGATACGATAAACAATTTCCATTGTTGTGCGGAGTAGGAAATAAGCGTGGCGGTCGCGAAAAAAATATACCAGCCGTACGTTCTCACCTCAAACGCGTAATACAGGAGCATGGGGTTGAGGAAAAAAAACAAAGGCAGGTACCATGAAAGCCAGTGTTTTTTGTATAACGTGTGACTCCACTCAATCATAAGTGCGGTAGAGAGGAGAAATCCGACAAGGGATAAGCTTCTGGCCGCTACTTCGCCCGATCCAAAAATCTTGATCCAGAAATGCAGCATGGCGTAATATACAGGCGGCTCGAATCCCAGCCTGGTGACGATAAACACGAGTGATTGTTGCGCAGCGAGGATAGAAAATGCTTCATCCCGCCAAAGACTTTGAACGAAATAAAGAAGCGGCGTATGGGTAAATAACAAATTTAACATACCGTATTCCTATTATATCTTTTCGGTGACGCGATATTCCAGTCGTTTGCCAAGGAGGAGTCTGGTATGGGCGTCGAGCCCGGGCAATGCAGAGAGAAAAAAGGAAATAAACGGCAGGGTGAGCCACTGCAGATACAGGAGCGGCAATTTCCATTTCGGATATGCTTTGGGTGGTGGTGGCTTAATGCGCCAGTCAATGACAAACACGATAATAAGGAAGATGGTGGATAATGTGAGGATGCCGGACGAAATCTGTGCGAGGTTGTGTCCCAATACGGTCCGGGCGAAGCCCTGATTAATAAGCGGAGGAACCGTGCTGCCCAGCGTCAGAATAAACCAATTCGTCGGCCAGAGAAGATGGTGTTCCAGAAGCGAGGCGAGGCGCCGCACGCGGTCTGATTGTTTGATTTCGGTGTGTAGGAAGGTTTCCCTGATGACATACGGGATATCCGAAACACCCCACGCCCACCGTTTGGATTGTTCGTACTGGTTAATAAATGAATTTATAAATCCGTGGCTTTCCGCGGCGTCAACAAGAATCGGCAAAAAAATCGGGCGTACGGATACCCGTTCGCCGCGCGCGAAATAGACCGTAAAAAACATGTGATAGTCTTCCGGAATCACATCTACCGCCCAAAAGCCGACAGATGCCGCCGTCTGAAATGAAAGGGAATACGTCGAGAAATTGATGAGCCGCGATTGTTGGGAAAGAAATGCGAGATTCCACATGCTGTTTAGCGTATTGAGAAACCGGTTGGGGAGCGGGATGCGCCAGATATTGTTATAAAACATGATGCTTCCCTGATAGAAGTGATCATGCCGGTATGGGTCGCTTAAGAATTGATACGCCAGCGCAGAAAAATATTTTGGATGGGGCAATGCATCCGCATCACACGAGGTAACGGTGGTCCATGCTATAGGTATGCGTTTTGTTTTAAGCAGTACTGCAGCTTTGCGCGCCGCCCACGCCATATTCGATGATTTACCTGCAATTTCTCCGGACACAAGTGTGTGGCGTGTTATCAGGAAGTGGCCAAAAAGTTTGCCATACTCCTGTTTGAGGAGTAAAGCGGTTTCCTGGCTGTTGGGATCTTTGGTTTCGGTTGCCAGAATGATAATCATGCGTTCACGCGGGTAGTCCTGATGTGAGAGGTTGTCGAGAGTGCGCCGCAGTATATGGATGGGTTCCTGAAATTCCGGAATGATCACGACATGCCAAAGTTCCTGAAAATTCGGGAGATTTCGTGCCTGCTCGAGCCAATTGACGGCTGAGTGCGCGGTGAGCATCACAAATGAGCGGAGCGCGTAGATGACCAGAGAGACGGATTTATAAAACCAATAGACGTCGAACGTGATGATAAGGTAAGCTACCAGCGCCGGGTGCCAGAATGAGAGCCACAGCGGCATGGTAATGATAAACCACGATACACTCGGAATGGCTATCTCGAAAAAACGCTGCGTTTTGTTGGGGTAACGCAAAAATATCCGGCGCATAGTATCAAGCTAATGTCCGTCCATACGCATATTCGTATATGTATGGTTACGGACATTTGTGGCGCATCTGTATTTTAAAATAGGCTTTAGATGCGCCCTAAATTATACCACGCGCACAATCAGAGCGAAAATAATGCCCGCGCGTTTTCCGTCGTAGCCTTCATGATATCGGTAACCGCTACCCCACGGAGTACGGCAATATGTTTAGCAATGAGCGAGATATATTTCGGTTCATTCCGCTCCCCCCGATGCGGCACGGGGGTAAGGTACGGTGCGTCCGTTTCCAAAAGCAGCATGGAAAGCGGAATGTGCGGGACGATGGTTGCCAGTTGTTTGGAATAGGTTACATTTCCATCGATGCCGGTATAGAGTCCCAGTTCCTGCACAACCCGAAGATCCTGCAATCCTCCGGAAAAACAGTGCACGACGCCGCGGGGAACTTTGGGTAGGCGACTGATAACGGCAAACATATCCTCGAATGCGTCACGGCAATGGATAATGACCGGAAGATCATGGGCGAGTGCAAGGCGCAATTGCGTTTCAAACAATTGTTGTTGGACGTCTTTCCGGCCGGCGGCGATTTCTCCTTTATATTGGTGATAATCCAGTCCGCATTCTCCGACGGCAACAATTTTTGATTTATTCTGCTCATCCCTCAGCAGTGTCTCCAGGTAGGATATATCCGGATTATGCGGCGCTTCGTACGGGTGGAATCCCACCGCGGCAAATATGACGCCGGGGTGCTGGGTTGCCAGATGAACTGCGGTCCTACAGGAGAGGTGGTCGACTCCCGGAACGATAAACTGTTTAACACCCGCTTTTTTCGCATTGCCGATGACCATGGCCCGATCGGAATCAAAGTCCGAAAAATTTAACTGAACATGCGTATCGATGTACATAAATTTACTGTTAACAATTAACTATTAACTTGTAACAACGTAACAAATTAACAACTTTTACGAAAGTCGTGGAAATAGTGGAGTTTCTGATTTGATGGTCGGGCCTGCAAATTGTTTCAGAATTTTTTCCGCGGTTTCTGGTAAAAAAGGTTTAAGAGCTTCAGCTATTTGTATAATTTGATTACAAGCGGTTGATATTACGACATAGTTTGAAAGTTTCTTATTATCTTCTGATAATTCTTTTTGCCATGGACGTTTATCATTAATATATCTATCTGATCCAGATATTGCTCCCCAGATTAGTGATAGAGCTTCATTTAATCGAAAAGAATTAATCAGTGGCGCCACATCATTCCAGAGTTGATTACGATCGTTTGTATTTTCATTTTTAATTATTAATTTGTTTGTTTCGGCTAGTTTTGCAACGCGAGCGACGAGATTACCTAATCCGTTTGCTAAATCTGCGTTATAAAGTTCCTTGAATCGGCGTTCCGAGAAATCTCCGTCAGCAGCAGGAGGTATCTCACGCAAAAAATAGTACCGCAGCGGATCGGCGCCGTATTTATTGATGAGTTCTGTAGGATCGATGACATTGCCCAACGTCTTGCTCATTTTTTGGCCGTTTACCGTAAAGTATCCGTGTACAAATAGCGCCTTTGGCGTTGGCAACCCGGCTGAGAGCAAAAATGCCGGCCAATATACGGCATGGAACCGGCTGATTCCTTTGCCGATGACGTGGACGTCTGCCGGCCACCATTTCTTATACATTGCATCATCCCATCCGAATCCGATGCCGGATTGGTAAATGTTGAGCGCATCAAACCAAACGTACATGCGCTGGGTAGGATCGTTGGGCACCGGTACGCCCCAGTTTTTGGCGCGTTCAGTGCTTCGGGAGATGCTGATATCCTGGAGCGGCTGTTTAAGAAATGACAATACTTCGTTCTTTCTTGTTTCCGGAGTTATGTTCAGTTCGTTTTCTGTAATAAGCTTGACGATCTCGTTTTGGTATTTCGATAGCCGGAAAAAATAATTTTCTTCTTTTACCGTTTCCAATTTTTTACCGGGATGCTCAAAACATTCCCCTTTGTCATCAAGTTCATCCGGCGTATAAAACGTTTCGCATCCGACGCAGTACAGGCCTTCATAGGATTTTTTGTAGATATCTCCTGCTTTGTCGCAACGCTCCCATAATTTTTGGCTGGACGGGAAGTGGTGTACCGTATCGCTCCCTTTTTGCCAGATATCAAATTGGCAGCCCAGGGATTTGGTCAGTTCATAAAATTTAACGTTATTTTCGTCGATAAATTGCTGTACGGGCCGACCTGCTTTTTCGGCTGCCTGTACATTTTTTAGCGCGTTTTCGTCGCCACCGGAAAGCAGTAAGGTTTCCTCACCGAGTAACCGGTGATAACGCGCGATCACATCGCCCTGCACGAACTCCAGTGCATGCCCGATATGCGGAGCCGCGTTAACATAGGGAATAGCGCAGGTTATGTAGAATTTTTTTTTCATTTGTTTATCCTATTGTAGCAATTTATTCAGTAATTTTCTCTCCAAAGGTATTCCAGAGCAGCGATGCTCGCTACTAATAATAGGGTATACAGCGGATGGCGCAACCCGATGAGCCGGAGCATAAGATACACGGCAAGTCCCGAAGAAATGAGTATGGCGTGCCGCGTGTGGGGAAACAGATAGATTCCCAGTGTGGTTGAGGAGATCATGAGAAGCGCGAAAAATCCGAGAAGTACCATGAGCGAGTCCGGCGGGAAGACATTGATATACGCCGCTGTGACAATCAGGGTAGTTACTCCGATAAATAATGTGAGCGGGTTGCGCGCTTTCTTTTGCCTCTCCATATATTTATTGTAGGTGAGTTTATGCGCGTGCTACAATGGGGCATCATGAGTACAGACTTTTTTATCCTCGTCCTCGTCGTAGTCGCCGGATTTGGCGTGTTGGGCTATTTAGTCAAAAAAGAGCTTGGCAAACTGTCAGAAAAGAAGGATGACTCCACACTCACCGAATGGCTCAAATCCATGCAGGTTTCTATAGAAAACACGAACAAAGCGTTAAATGAGGCTATGCGCGGACAAACCACCGACGTGAGTAAACTCCTTCAGGCGAACACAAAACAGTTAAATGACCGTTTGGATACTGCAGCCCGGGTGATCGGGGATCTTAAGCAAAATCTGGGGGAAATGTCCGAGGTCGGCAAGGGAATACGCAGCCTGCAGGAATTTTTGCAGTCGCCGAAACTTCGGGGAAATATCGGTGAACAGGTGATGCAGGACATGATCGGCCAGGCGTTCCCGAAAAACTCCTTTCACCTGCAATACCAGTTCAAAAGCGGGGTAAAAGTCGACGCAGTGCTAAAAACCGATGCAGGCCTCTTATGCGTCGATTCCAAATTTCCGATGGAAAATTTTACTAAAATGCATAAGGGGGAAACAGAGGCGATGCGCAATATTGCAAAGCGTGATTTCGTGGCTGATGTAAAGAAGCACGTCACGGATATCAGTAAGAAATATATTTTGCCGGAAGAAGGAACGATGGATTTCGCGCTCATGTATATACCGAGCGAAGGCGTATATTACGAGATTGCCAATATGGAAGATTTGATGAGTTATGCGAGAAAACTCCGCGTCTATCCCGTTTCCCCGAACACCCTGTATGCACATTTGCAGGTATTGCTGCTTTCGTTTCAGGGAAAGGACCTGGAGCAGAAGTCCCGGCAGGTATTTGTGCTTCTTAGGGCAATCCAGAAGGACTACGGAAAGATTGAAGAAAATTTAGGAGTATTGGGTAAGCATATCAATAATGCGTATAATTCTATGAGTACCGTGTCGGGATCGTTTTCCCTGCTCGGGCAAAAGCTTTCCCGGACACAGACGCTGGATGGTGTAGAAGACGATCAGCCCAAATTGGATCAAGGCCAAGGAGTATAATAGGCCAACAGATATGAAGTTTCTGCTTTTTCATGGAGCCTTCGGCAGTCCGGGAAGTAACTGGTTGCCTGAACTTAAAGATAAGCTGGAATCGCTTGGCCAGGAGGTTATCGCACCCGCATTTCCTGTCGAGACTTGGGAATACATTACGCGTACCGGTGATAAAATTTCTTCGCAACAACAAAACCTCGATAATTGGTTAGCTGAATTCGATAAGGTGTACAAAACATTCCGTAAAGGGGAAAAACTTGTTTTTATCGGTCATTCGTTAGGCCCGCTGTTTATCCTGCACATTGTCGAGCGGTATAACATAAAGGTTGACTGCGCTATTTTTGTCTGTCCTTTTTTGGAAAAACTTCATAAGTCCTGGCAGATAGACCATGTAAATCAAAGTTTTTATAAAACGAATTTTGATTTCCGAAAGCTTAAGAAACTTATCCCGGTGTCTTATGTGTTGTATTCCAATGATGACCCGTATGTCGATCAGAAATATTCTGAGCTATTCGGAAATGCGCTTGCCAGTTCCATGATTTTGTTAAAACGTGCGGGGCACATGAACAGTGAAGTGAATTTGAATGATTTTCCGCTCATTATGGATCTTTGTATTACGCGTTTAGAATTGCCGCTGTATCAGCGGTATCTCTCACTTAAGGAAAAGCTAGGGCTTACAGAATATGTTGAAAAAACGAAGGGAAGCCGGGTGAAAATAAATGCAGAAGAAGCGCTTGCCGAAGGCGTGTTTCGGTTCCGGAATTTAGTACACAACGGATTCTTCACTTTTTTTACGCCAATGGTAAAGTTTTGGGACCCTCATTCTCAGTACATGCGTGATGCCAGAGCAGCCGCTACACGGGGAAAGCACCTGACCCGCGTATTTATTGTAGATAAGGCGTCAGACTTGAAAAGTAAATTGCTACGAGAACAAATACTGCTGGATTTTACTGCGGGTATTCATATTTACCTTTGTAAATACGCGGATATTAAAGATTCGGTGACGATACCGGATTTCGGTATTACCGATGATAGCTATGTGTGTTTCGTTCCGTACAACAAAAAAACGAAAAAAGCTGAAGAAATAGAATTAAATAGCTCGCGTGAGGCTCTGGATACGGCACGCCAGTGGAAAATAAAAATATTGAATCACGCAATGGAAATGAATGATTACAAGAGAGATTTGCTGGCATTTCAACGTATATTTTCCACGCATTCTAAATGACATCAATGGCGGTGATATAATGACCCCACCCCAGTACCATGCTTATTTCGGTCCGGAGGCTTACAGCCTCGCACTCCCGAAGAGCGCAGGTTACGGGGTAAGCGATGACAAAACTTCCTGTTGATGAGCACAAGTTGAATGCAGAGCAGAAAGAAGCCGTTTATTTCGGAGACGGTCCGCTTCTTATCATTGCCGGTGCGGGGACCGGAAAGACAACCGTTGTTACCGAACGGATTAAACACTTCATCAGTTCGGGCAAGGCATTGCCCTCAGAAATTCTTGCGCTCACGTTTACCGAGAAAGCCGCGCGTGAAATGGAAGAGCGGGTGGATGTCATCATGCCCTACGGGGTAACCCAAATGTGGATATCGACGTTTCATCGGTTTTGTGACCGGCTGCTGCGGGCTGAAGCGATCCATATCGGACTGAATCCGGCATATAAACTGATGACGGACACCGATGCGACGATGCTGTTTCGCACACACCTCTTTCATTTTCACCTGGACTACTTCCGGCCGCTCGGGAACCCGACGAAGTTTATCGGGGGCATACTGCAGCATTTTTCCCGTCTTCAGGATGAGGACGTTTCCCCGGAGCAGTATCTTACCTGGGTGGAGAGTCAGAAAGCAGAAAATACGGATGCCACCGAAGAAAGTGCCTTGGAAATAAAAAAGTATGAAGAGCTTGCCGGAGCATATAAGGAATATCAGGAGGTGAAAACCCGCGAAGGGTATATGGATTTCGGCGATCTCATTACACAAACACTTTCCCTTTTCCGTAAACGAAAAAATATTTTATCGTTTTATCAGCAGCAATTCCGGTATATGCTCGTTGATGAATTCCAGGATACCAATATTGCCCAAAACGAACTCATCGGTTTGCTCGCAGGCCTGCCTGCTCAGGCAGGTACCAAACAAAATATCACAGCAGTGTGTGACGATGATCAGTGTTTACCTCCAGACACACAAGTGGAAACACCAAGTGGTAGGGTCGCGATAAAAGATATTCAACCTGGTGACGTTGTTATTACTTCTGTGGGAAAGGGTTATCTTTCCACATCCACCGTCGCGCATGTGAGAAAGAACGCCAAGAAAGCAAGATTTATTACTTTCGTAACGGATAATGGGGCAACAGTTGAAGCAACTGATAATCACAGGTTCTTTTGTCATATTCCCGGAAAAAAAATTGGGTCTCGATATTATTACGTATACCTTATGCATCGAAGAAATTTGGGATGGCGCCTGGGAACAACAGATGATCTAGCTCAAAGACTCAGGTTGGAACGGTCAGCTGACAGGATTGTGGCGGTGCATGCCTGCAAGAGCGCAGATGAAGCGAGATTTTACGAGGCTGTCTATACACTTCGCTTTGGCATACCAACGTATCCATTCAAACCACGTAAACAAATGGTATTAACAGAAAAATGGTTAGGCAAATTGTTCGAAGAAATAGATAGCGAGAAAGGAGCCCAACGATTAGCGGAAGCTTTTGGTATTGATTTAACAGCCCATCATTTTGCGCTGGGAGGAGTGGTTCGGGGGGATTCTGAAAGAATTAAAGTAATATTGCGGATGTGTGTTCGCCGTCATAGAACAAAATGGGCAAAAGAACGATTACTCATTCATCCGTCTGTGAGTCATTCTGTATCCCTCGAAACATCTTCCAAAAAAGCATTGGCAGAATTACAAAAAGCAAACATTCAGCTTACTCGGGCAAAAAAAGGATGGAGACTGAGCCGAAGATTTCAGGATTTGGATGAAGCTTCACGATTCGCGCGCAATGTGACTAACGTGGTTGACGGGATATTTGAGGTTAAATTTGATGTCGCCAAACGAAATGGTAGTGCCCGGTATGCCTTAGTCATGCCTGCAGCAAATATATTTCCGGGTATGTACGTACCGGTTATGAAGGGGCAGGGGGTGGTGTACGAGCAGGTAATAGCTCGTAGTGAAGAGGTTCGTGAAGAAATGGTATATGATCTTGAAATAGTACGAACCCATAATTTTATTGCAAATAGGGTGGTGGTTCATAACTCTATTTACAAATTCCGAGGAGCCGCGGTATCCAATGTATTATCGTTCCGCAGACACTTTCCGCAAGCGAAACTTATCGTATTATCCCAAAATTACCGTTCCACGCAGGCGATACTGGATGCGTCATACCAACTGATTCAGCACAATAACCCCGATCGTCTGGAGGTGAAGGAGCACATCAATAAGAAGCTTACGGCGAAGGGGGGAACTGCCGGGATCTGGCCGAAGCTAATATACACCGACCGCGTGGAAAACGAAGCAGACGCGGTGGCAAAGGAAATTAAACGGATGACGGAAACGGAAAAAACTAAGGGAAAGAAATTTGAATGGAAAGACTGCGCGATACTGGTCCGGGCGAACAATCATGCTGAGCCGTTTGTCCGTGCACTCATCCGCCACGATATACCGTATCAATTTTTGGGACCGGGTCAGCTTTTCCGCCAGCCGGAAATAAAAGATCTTATCGCCTATTTGCAGGTACTGCAGAATTTTGAAGATAACGTTGCGTTATTCCGTATTTTTTCCATGGATTATTTCGCCTTGAATGCGCGCGACGTTGCTGCTTTGGCAAATTTTGCCCGTAAACAGAATTGTTCACTTTTTGAAGCGAGTGAGGTGGTGGCAGGAGAGCGGAGCATTGACGGCGTGGATGTGCCTTTATTAGGCGAGTCTACGATAGAGGGAATAACGAAGCTCGTGCTGATCATTCACCGCCATCTGGGGCTTGTGACAAAAGAAAGCGCCGGACAGTTGTTGTTTTATTTTTTAGCCGATACGGGCATGATGAAAAACATTCTGGATTATAGCGCACCGATCGATGAAAAGATTGCCAACAATATTTCCAAATTTTTCAGCAAGCTCAAAACCTATGAAACGGACCATAGTGATGCGGGGGTGCCTGCCGTTCTTGATTGGATCGAACTTTCTATGGAGTTGGGTGAATCACCGCTTTCCAATGATAGCGACTGGACCGCTAACAACGAGGTCAACATTTTGTCTGTTCATGGCGCCAAGGGCCTGGAGTTTCCCGTTGTGTTTCTGGTAAATCTCGTCTCGGCGCGTTTTCCCACTGTTGAGCGGAAAGAAAAAATCCCCATTCCGGATTCCCTCATCAAAGAAGAATTGCCGGAAGGGGATTATCATCTCCAGGAAGAACGAAGGCTTTGTTACGTGGGTATGACACGGGCACAAGATTATTTATTCCTTACGGGCGCGAATTATTACGGGGAAGGGAAACGGGAGAAAAAACTTTCCCCGTTTGTTTACGAAGTTATCGGTGAGACGTCCGTCATATCCCCACAGATGCAGCCCAAGCAAATGTCACTGTTGGATTGGAAACCCTTCGACTCGCACACGCTCGCTCAGGGCAAGCCCGCCGCGAGATTAGCTGTTACCTATCTTTCGTATTCGCAGATAGAGACGTT
>JBBTWM010000021.1:0-4101 GCA_038062795.1 Patescibacteria group bacterium
ACAACGGGCACGGTGCATCACGTTGCCCGCGGATCATTTGCATTGAATTCCACGGACGTATCACTGTCCGAAACAGGTGCGGCCTACAGTGATCAGTGGATGATGAAGCGGGTCGGGGGCGGGCAGGAAATTGCGTGTAGCGGCACCGATGTATCTACCCGCGTATATGCCGGAGGCATCATTGCACCGGAAAAATTATCCGCGCTCGGGATTACCGAGGCGCAGGTACTCGGGTATCTTAAGAAATACCTGTCTCAATATGCCGGTACAACCCGCCTGCATGAACCGGTAGCATCTGTGCCCGACGGAGACTGGCACTACCGGTACACAATCATGAAAGACTATCCGGATATACCGCTGACGATTGGGATAGAAACAATTATGTATAAAGGAAACGAAGTATTTATCCATGTCTTTTTGGTAACCCCGGTAGCGTGAGTTTGCCTAATGAGCTCATTGTGCGCGATAATGTGGGTATGGGCACGCTAGACCGCCTCGTCGTCATATTTACAAAATTCATTTCATTGCTGAGCACTATGTTGGGGTTGGGAGCCGGAGAAACATGGCCGGGAGAAATTGCCCTTCGATTACGGCCGAGTATCACTTCGGTATTGGTACATAAACTTCCCGATGGCGTCATACTCGTCGCCGGTACCAACGGCAAGACGACCACGTCACTCATGGTGAAAACAATACTGGAGCATATCGGCGATACTGTCGTCCATAATGCGACGGGAGCTAATTTACTCAACGGGATTGTTTCGTCGTTTATCCGTAATGCGGATTGGCTGGGGAGGGTGCGGGCGGATGTCGGCATTTTTGAAATAGATGAGAATTCCCTACCCGTTATCCTGCGGTATGTCAGCCCGAAGCGGATCATACTCCTTAACTTATTCCGTGATCAGTTGGACCGGTATGGCGAGGTTGACGTCATCGTCGAGAAGTGGATCCGTGCATTATCGAAATTACCCAAAGATACGGTATATATCCTCAACGGCGATGATCCGGGGATAGCCTTTATCGGCGCGGGTGTGAAAGGAAACATTATATATTTCGGGCTACAGGATACTTCAAAGTATCTGGGATTACGGGAGCACGCGACAGACTCGACGTTTTGTCCCTGGTGCGGTCATCGTCTGACGTACGACGGCGTATATTATTCACATATCGGTGTATGGCGCTGCGGCACGTGCGGCCACCGGCGGCCGGCTCCCTCGGTGTACAAATGGCCCAGCACGTTGCCCGGCCTGTACAATCAATACAATACATTGGCGGCAGTGGCGCTTGCCAAATCGCTGCAATTGTCCGATACGGTCATAAAAAAGTCGCTCCATTCGTTTACTCCCGCATTTGGGCGGCAGGAAGAGATCCTTGCCGGGGGAAAAACAATCAAACTCTTTCTTTCCAAAAATCCAGCCGGATTTAATGCATCGCTCCGTACGGTTCTCGAGATGGGAGCGCAGGAATTCCTGATCGTTCTCAATGACCGCATTCCGGACGGACGTGATGTGAGTTGGATATGGGATGTAGATTTTGAAACGATTCCGGATACTGCTACCGTGTTGGTGAGCGGCGACCGTGCATATGATATGGCACTTCGGATGAAATACGCGCTTGTGCCGGACAAAAAAGTGACGGGAAAGACGCCGGAGCCCAGAGTGTTTCCACTTCTTTGGGATGCGCTGACCTACGCCCAAACGCTGCGTACCGACAAACCGATGTACATCCTGGCGACGTACTCGGCCATGCTGGACGTGCGAAAGATCCTCAAAGGGAGAAAGATATTATGAAAAACAGTATCCGCATAGCCTGGCTCTACCCTGATCTTATGAGTACCTACGGAGACCGCGGTAACGTCATCGTTTTGCAAAAACGGTGCCAGTGGCGGGGTATACAGGCAGACATTGTTCCCGTGACGTTGGAAACGAAGTTGTCGGTATTGGAATCATGTGACCTGATTTTTATGGGAGGCGCTCAGGACCGGCAGCAGAAATTAGCCGGGGAGGATTTTCTGAAACGGAAAGGGCCGGTGGTAAAAAAAATGGTTGACCAAGGCATCCCTGCCTTGTTCGTGTGTGCCGCGTATCAGTTTGTCGGACATTATTACAAGCCGTACAAAGGGGAAAAGATCTCCGGGGCGGGGATTTTTGACCTCACTACGGAACATCCAGGCGACCAGGCGAAACGTCTGATCGGTAATGTCTCGGCAGAAATTGTGTATCCTGATGCACTTGCCGGGACTATCATAGTGGGATTCGAAAATCATGGGGGACGGACACATCTCGGGCCTAAGCTAAAGCCTTTGGCCAAGGTAATCAAAGGGAACGGCAACAACGGGTCTGACGGGTGGGAAGGCGCGGTGTATAAAAACGCTATAGGCAGTTACTTCCACGGGCCGTTGCTGCCGAAAAATCCTGCTATCGCCGATTGGCTTATCCAAAGAGCCTTGGAGATGAAATACCACAAACATATTGCGCTTACATCAGTCGATGACTTGTTGGCTATCCAAGCGCAGTCTGCCATACACCGTCGACTCGGCATATGATCACGACGATAATTTTTGATTTGGGTGGGGTATTGTTTACGAACGGGGCACGTGCATTTATCACGTATGTGTGTGACACCTATCAATTAGACAGGGAATTGGTCCATGAGGTGATAGACGGCGAGTTGGGGAGTGCATATAGAGAAGCAAAAATATCTAAAGATGTCTATTGGAAACAAGCGATATCGCTTCTGGGTATCAACGCTACAGGAGACGCGTTGTCACATGAATGGATTAACCGATACGAGCTTATTGTCGGGACAAAAGATCTTATAGTGGAGTTAAAAAAGCAATACAACATATATTATTTATCAGATAACGTCCGGGAACGGGTGGAAGCGCTGGATAGAAAATATCATTTTCTGCGGCTATTTGACGGTGGTATCTTTTCGCATGACGTCGGTATGCGCAAGCCGAATCCCCAAATATATAAAAAGATACTTGCACTCGCTGATGTTTCTGGTTCCGAAGCGGTGTATATAGATGATAAAATATATTTTTTGGAGCCGGCGAAAGCACTCGGGATGCATGTGATACATTTTAAGAATGCAGAGAAGTTAAAAAATGATCTACTTACTCTTCTTACTTCGTCTTAAATTTTAGTAGAGAATATTAAGCCGGATATACAATAACAAGAAGTCTTTCACCCCTTTGTATCACGCGTGAACCAGGTTTTAGCGCTCCCGCTCTGTTACATTCAGCAATTTTATCACCATCTCTTGTTAAGGCGCTTATATCTCCGATTCTGATTTCATCAAAGACTCTCCCACCTAATTGATCAGGTGCTTCAGGTAGTCCTGCTATGAGTCTTTTTAATCCACTTTCTCCACGTCTTAATCGTAAAGGTCTAAAAATCTTCATACATTTATTCTACTCCAATAAACATGATTTTTGGGTACATGGCTTTGATTTCCTCCATGAACTTTTCCGAAAGGTTCATGCTGAATTTGCTGTATTGTCCAGCACCCATTTTGGCGCAGAGTTTGCGTTCGTACTCCCGGATCACATCCATTACCGTAGCACCGATGGCATTATATTTGGCTTGATTGGCTGTGGGATTGAGCACGTAGGCGTTGTGTATCGGTTTGAATTCCTCGAACAATTCCTTGTTTTCCTCAAGCATTTGTTGGACTGCCGCACGGTATTTGCTCATATATTCATACGTTACGTGAAGATAATTCTTTTGGCAAGAACCTCACCATGTTGCCCGGTACTAATTTCCGCTATAATGAGCCCATGAAAGCCGCCAAGCGACACCAAAAAAATCCTCGCGTGTCCGTGTTGACCGGCTCGGACATAGACCATATCGCTAAGCTCGCAAACCTTCCGCTCACCCCCGAACAAGCCAGCGAGCTTACACAGCAAGTTGGTGTGACCGTAGGCTACGTGTCGCAATTGCAGTCAGTCAACACCGAAGATGTTGTAGAAACATCTCAGGTGACGGGACTTGAGAATGTGTTGCGGGAAGATGAGATTGACGAGTCGCGGATACTGACCCAGGAAGAAGCGCTTTCCGGCGCCAAAAGCACTCATAACGGATTTTTTGTCGTAGACCG
>JBBTWM010000022.1:0-8308 GCA_038062795.1 Patescibacteria group bacterium
AACCAGGAGTGACCGGGTGAAATTAGGGAAAGACCGCGTCAAAGACTTTACCTGGGATAAAGCCGCAGCAAAAGTCATGGCGGTATTAACCGAGGTGGGAAAGAAAGGATCCGCATGAGAGCGCTTATCGATTTTTGGGTGTATTTGGCGACCCTTACCGGCTATATCCCGAGTCACACTGTCCGGCTGTTTCTTTACCGGTATTTTTTTGGGGTGCGCATCGGCAGGGATTCAAGCGTGCATTGGCGCGCGCAATTCAATAACCCCGCAGGAGTTACGATAGGCCACAACACAATCATCGGAAACGACGCTTTTTTGGACGGGAGACATAAGCGCGAGCCGGGTAAAAACGGGAGCATATTCGGAAGCTACCTCAAACAATTATCAGGTCATGACGCCCGCCCGTTAACGATCGGTAATAACGTTTCTATCGCCGGGGAGGCACGGATTTACACGATGGAACATGATATCGATTCCGTTGATTTTTCGGAAGTCGGAGAACCGGTAACCATAGAAGATTATGTCGTGATCGGTACCCGGGTAACGATTCTTCCCGGGGTGACCATCGGAAAAGGGGCGGTCGTTGCGACGGGGGCCGTGGTGACAAAAAATGTTGCGCCGTATGCCGTAGTCGGCGGCGTGCCTGCGACGTTTATCAGGGAGCGGAGTAGAAAACTCACCTATCGATTAACGTTTGCAAAGTTATTTCAATAATCACACCCCGCATAACTCTATATGGCTATAGATGTATCCATTATTATCGTCAGCTTCAATACCAAAAAACTCACTGAGGATTGTCTTGCTTCGACAATACGGAGCCTCAAGGAATCGAAACTGACGTACGAGATTATCCTGGTTGATAACGTCTCGACGGATGGAACCCGGCAGATGCTCCGGAAAAAATTTCCGTCTGTCCGTACGATTTTCAATAACGAAAACGTCGGTTTCGGCCGCGGAAACAATCAGGGAATCCTCGCGGCAACAGGCGAATACATCGTACTCCTTAATTCTGACACCGTCGTATTAAATAATGCGTTAGGTAAGCTCGTATCGTTTGGGCGCCAGCACCCGAACGCATTTATCGGACCCAAACTCCTCAATCCCGACCGCAGCGCACAGCGTTCCTGCGGCCCGTTTTTTTCTTTACCGGTTGTGTTTGCCGCGTTATTCCTCAAAGGCGATGTGTTAGGTCTTACCCGGTGGTCACCGGAATCTGCGAGGAAAGTCGATTGGGTATCCGGAGCCTGTATAGTAGCGCCCAAAAAACTGTTTATGCAGGATTTGCTGTTTGATGAGAAGATATTTATGTACATGGAAGAGATTGATCTCCTGATGCGGGCAAGACAAAAGGGATATCCCACCTATTTCTATCCGCGGAGCCATATCGTACACTTAGGAGCAGCCAGTTCAACGAATAAACGGAAGGGTCCTGTTTTAAATATTTACCGGGGATTCCTGTATATATACACAAAACACGGGTCGTTACTTGGGCTGTTTCTGGTGCGGTTGATGCTTAAAGTAAAGGCGGTTATCGCCTGGACCATCGGCGCGGTGCTGGGTGACGACCTGCTCAAAGAAACCTATGCAGAAGCTTATAAAATGGTGTAAGGGGCATAGTTTGAAACTCGCAACGCTTCTCTTGCTTGCGTTTATCCCTTTGTACCCCAAACTTCCGCTTTTGGATATCAAAAATACGTGGGTATATATCCGGGTGGAGGATTTTCTCGTGTTAATTGTCCTCCTGTGGTGGTGCTCGTTGTTTGTGAGGCAAAAAGTATCGCTTAAAACGCCGCTTACCATACCGGTTTTTCTCTTTTGGATTATTGGAGCTATTGCAACCATACACGGCATGCTGCTTATTTTTCCGACGCTTCCCGTCGTCTATGCAAATGTATCATTCTTAAGTTTCATCCGCAGAATCGAGTACATGAGTGTATTTTTCATCGCGTATTCTGCGATGAAAGACAGAAGCCCCATCACTCCGGTCATTGTGACTGTCGTCACAACGACTCTGCTCGTGAGTCTGTACGGGCTTGGCCAAAAGTACATGGGACTGCCAGCCTACTTAACGATGAACGAAGAGTTTGCCAAGGGAACACCGCTCACCCTCTCATCGTTATCCCGTATATCCTCAACATTTGCCGGGCATTATGATTTGGCGGCGTATTATGTCCTGGTATTACCGATTATCGCGAGCCTTATCTTCGGATACAGAAACTGGCTGGTCCGTGCGATACTCGCAGGCATTGTCATTCTGGGCACCGTCGTGCTGTTTATGACGGTGTCGAGAATTTCATTTTTTGCGCTGATTTTTTCCCTCGCTTTCGTGTTATTTTTTCAACGGAGAAAGGTTGTTCTCTTATTATTGCCGCTCGTTGTTATTGCCGGCCTTCTGTTTCTGACAAAATCTCCGCAGCTTATTGACCGCTTCGGAAGTACGATCAAAGCGATTGATGTGATCGTCGATGCAAAAACCGGTAATCCGGTGGGACACGTGAAGGAAGTGCCCGGGAGTTATTTTGCCGACAAACAGGTGTGGCAGCGGTTTTATCTCTCGATAGGCGATCTGGCTACCAAATCAAGTCCATCCGCGTCGTTTGTAATCCCCAATGCGTTGCTCCCGGAGTCTGCCGTTTTATTGGTGGAGCCATCGGCTCCGACAGGAGAAGATCTTCCGTCGGGAACCGGGTATATCAATTTGACGCTCTCACCGGTTGTGAAGCGGCTGGGAAATTTTTACTATGAACCGACCCCCAAAGAAGCAACGACCGCGGCGACGGTCTACGTCATAAACGGCCAGTACCTCATGAAAAAGGCATTTGCCTACGACCTGTCGTTTACGACACGGTTCCAGGGGGAGTGGCCCAATGCGCTGGCGGCATTCAAACGGAATGTGCTGTTGGGGAGCGGATACGGATCGGTAAGTCTGGCAGTGGACAACAGTTATCTGCGGATGCTCGCTGAAGTCGGTGCTTTGGGATTTGCATCATTTATCGCGATATTTCTGATTATCGGCGTGTATATCATGTACGCATGGAACAAGATCTATTCGCCGATTGTCAAAAGCTTCGTATTGGGATTTGCCGCGGGAGTTTTGGGACTGGCGATAAACGCAGTGTTTATCGACGTATTCGAGGCGTCCAAGGTAGCGTTTGTCCTCTGGTTGCTCACCGGTGTCGTTATAGGCGCGCTTACGACCTATCACCGGGTGCCGCTTAAGTTTTTTGAGGAGCTGAAACGGATGGCAATGTCACCGTGGGCAGTCGGCATATATCTTTTGATTATCGTCATACTCCTTTTCTCCCAAATGACCCGGAATTATTTCGTAGGTGACGATTTCACCTGGTTCCGGTGGGTAGCAGACTGCGGCAATACGGCGGATATCTCAGCGCGGTGCGCGCCGGATGTATCCAAAATACTCGGATACTTTACGGATTCCCGGGGGTTCTTTTACCGGCCGGGAGCCAAGCTGTATTTCCTGTTTATGTACCAGTTTGCCTGGCTTAATCAGGCGGCATATCACTCCGTTTCGCTGGTTCTTCACTATATTGTGAGCGTCCTGGTATTTTTGGTCGGGGTTAAGGTGTTCAAACGCAAACTGCATGCGGCACTGAGTGCATTGCTGTTTGTAGGAATGTCAGGGTTTTCCGAAGCGATATTCTGGGTTTCAGCTACAGGGTTCCTGTTTACCTCAGGTTTTATGCTCACCAGCTTATTGCTGTTTATTGCCTGGAGCGAGAAAAAGAAGACCTATCTGGCGGTTGCTGCAGCAGGTACGTACTTTTCTGCCATGATGTTTCATGAATTGGGAGTCGTTACCCCGTTGTTGTATGTGCTGTATCACTACACGATTGGCGGGAACCGATTCCGCTTATCCGGTTTGAAGCTACAAAGAGAACATTGGATCATGATTTTCCCATTACCATTTTATGCACTTATTCGGTTTATTTCCCATAGCCTCTGGTTTAACGGCGATTATAGTTACAATCTCCTGAAGCTTCCCCTGAACGGCATCGGCAATATGTTCGGCTATTTTATGTTGAGTATTACGGGTTCGTTCGGGTTGCCGTTATATCACCTCATGAGAAATAGCATGCGCGATCATATGGTACTCAGTGCTTTCGCAGGGTTGCTGGGAATTGGTGTACTGGTCTGGGTTGTCCCAAAAATTAAACACCTGTTCGATACGCGGGACCGCAGTATAGTAGCGTTTGCTTCGGTATTTTTTGTTATCGCGTTGTTGCCCTTTTTAGGACTGGGTAATCTCTCCCCCCGGTACGGATATTTGGCATCTGTGGGGGTGGTGTTCCTTCTGGTGTTCGGTTTGGAACTGATATACCGGATAGCTCTCCAAAGCGGAAAGGATGTTGCCGTGAGCGTCGTGACCCTTTGTGTTTCGGTATTTTTCATGATGCAAATTACCAGTATCCAGCAATTACACCGGGACTGGTATGAGGCGGGAGAAAAAGTGCGGAAGTTTTTTGTCTCTATGGAAAGTCATTACGAAGACAACTGGTCAACCGATTCGATACAGTTTCATTTTGTTGAAGTGCCGATCCGGTATCGCGACGCGTGGGTATTTCCGGTGGGACTGTCTGATGCATTATGGTTTGTTACCCATAATCCCAAGGCCGCGATTTACTCATGGCCGACGGTAGATGAACCGCTTGCCAGAGTGGCACCTGATTCACCGACACAGAAGATATTTGTTTTCGGCGCTGAGGGTAATCTTGAAGAAGTGAAAAAGGAACCGAATCTTACACCATGAAGAAACTCTATGCGTTATCCATAATCCTTATCGCCGCATTGACCATTGCCGTGCGGCTGTATCGTGTCGACCAGCCGGTGGCTGACTGGCATAGTTTCCGGCAAACCGATACCGCATCGGTGGCTCAGTTGTATGTGGCAAACGGCGTGGATTTACTGCATCCGCGGTATCAGGATTTGTCCAATATCCAATCCGGTAAGGATAATCCCAACGGCTGGCGCATGGTGGAGTTTCCGCTGTATCAAGGGATCGCGGCGACGCTTGCCCGGCGTATACCGTCAGTTTCGGTCGATGTATGGCTCCGCATAGTCACGATCCTGTCCGCAACCGGCACCGTGATTATTCTGATGGCGCTAACCGGTGCCGTGAGTTCTCCGATGGTTGCCGTGTTCACCGGGTTTACGTACGCATTACTTCCGTACAGCGTATTTTACGGCCGCACAATATTACCGGAAACGTTTGCGGTATTTTGGGCGATGCTCAGTGTCTATCTTGTTTATCTGGCAACAAAGGTCTCACAAAGCGAGACCCCGCTTCGCGGAAGAAATTGGTATTTCATGATTGCGGGCGCTTTTGCCGGGGCTTTGGCAGTACTGGTCAAGCCTACTGCGGGATTTCTTCTCGTCCCCGTTTTGTATCTTCTGTACCGTCGTTACGGTTTTTCTCTAGTATTGCTTATTCGCTTATTGGCTTATTCGCTTATTTGTTTATTACCTTTATGGTGGTGGCGGGTGTGGATTACGCAGTTCCCGGAAGGCATTCCCGTATTTGATTGGCTCCTCAATAAAGGAAATATCCGGTTCAAGGGCGCGTGGTTCCAGTGGCTTTTTGCCAAACGGTTGGCAGAACTTATATTAGGATACTGGGGGCTCATACCATTCGGCTTGGGGGTCTTGGTACGGTTGACAAAAAAAGAAGGATGGCTGTTTCCCGTTATGGGAGCAGGGGGATTACTGTACCTTACGGTTTTTGCAGCAGGTAACGTACAACATGATTACTATCAGATTTTACTCATCCCGATCGTGAGTATTTATGTCGCAAAGGGATTAGCTTTTCTCCTTACCGAAAAGCTTTTTCATCCGTTTGCCCGGTATTCGCTTTTTGTGGTGAGTTTACTTTTTATGCTTGCATTTTCGTGGTATACCATGCGGACATATTATTGGATTAACCGGCCGGAAATTATCGAGGCGGGACTAGCTGCCGATGCCATGCTGCCAAAAGCAGCAAAAGTCATCGCTCCCTACAACGGTGACACGACGTTTCTTTATCAAACCAAGCGACAGGGGTGGCCATTAGGGTTTGACATAGACGAGAAAATAGCGATGGGCGCGACCCATTATGTGACGGTATCCCCGACGGATAACGATTGGGAGACAAAAACTTTAGCAGAACAATATACGGTGCTGGTCAGAAACGAAAAATATGCCATTATCGATCTCACGAACCCCAACCACCCATGAACATCCTATTCGTTTCTGCAGTTCTGCCGTTCCCATTGCATTCCGGAGGGCAAATCCGGATATACAACATTCTCAAACGGTTAAGTAAACGTCATCGGATTACGCTCCTGTCATTTATCCGGGATGAACGTGAACGTGACTTGATAAAACATCTCGATTTCTGCCAAAGCGTCCGCATGGTGATGCGGGGGCGGGCGTGGCAGCCCAAATATGTGTTCGGTTCCGTACTGGGGAAATATCCGTTATTGCTTGCGTCGTATGACAACGCAGCGATGCGGCAGGCTATTCGGGATACGGTACTTCGCGATCAGATTGACCTTATTCATCTGGAACCGTTTTATGTGTGGCCGGCGTTGCCAAAAACGGATCTGCCGGTCGTCATTTCAGAGCACAATATAGAGTATGACGTGTATTCGGAATACGCGCGCCGTTTTTCGCTCGTCGGTATGAAGCCGTTTCTTCTGTGGGATGTAGGTAAGCTCAAAAAATGGGAACGTTTTGTTTGGAGAAGCGCGGATGCGCTGACGGCGGTATCCGCGTCAGATGCTTCAGTTATGGAAGCATATGTGAATCACGATGTTACCCTCGTGCCCAACGGAGTTGACCTCGATTCATTTCCGTTTCGAAAACCGAATAAACGGAAAAATCTGACGGTCCTGTTTGTGGGAAATTTCCGGTGGTTACCGAATCGGGATGCGGCAGAGACATTGCTTGATCATATTTGGCCTCAAGTGCGCCGAAAGTATCCGCAATCTTCCCTTCTTATCGCCGGGCGGGATATCCCGGCGGGTCTTCGTGGACGCATACTGGCCCGCGGTGGTCAGGCGCTCGGAAATGTCGAGTCTATTGCACCGGTCTATCAGCGGGCAGATATATTTGTCGCGCCTCATACAATATCGGGCGGGACAAAATTCAAACTGCTGGAAGCCATGGCTTCCGGCGTTCCCGTTGTTACCACAAAACAAGGAATTTCCGGGCTTGTTGCAGAGGCAGGGGTTGAGTATCTCGAGGCGGAAACGCCCGAAGATTTTGTCGCACAGATCAGCAGTTTATGGGATAATCCTGTTCTTGCGCGTTCAGTTGCCGCCAACGCACGTACACGTATTGAAAAGAAATATGATTGGAATCAGATCGCATTGATCATGGAAGACGTATGGAAAAAAACGCTATGAGCACGAAACAACAACCGGTTGATCTGTCGGTGGTGATACTCAACTACAATACCCGGGAGCTCACCAGAGTGTGTCTTACGACTCTGCTTGCCTCCGATGTAGGTCCGTACCGCATGGAAGTTATCGTATGTGATAACGGCTCAACGGACGGGAGTGTCGCCATGCTCCGGAAAGAGTTTCCCGGTGTTATCCGTATCGAAAACAACAAGAATGTAGGATTTGCAGCCGGCAACAACCCGGGAATCCGGCGGGCAAAAGGGCGTTTTGTACTGCTTCTCAACACCGATACGGAAACGCCGCCGGATACGATACGCACGATGATTGCATTCATGGACGATCATCCGCAGGCAGGGGCTTCAACTTGCAAGGTTCTGCTTTCCGATGGATCCATGGACCCGGCATGTCACCGGGGATTTCCGACTCCCTGGGTGTCACTAACCTATCTATCGAACTTAGAGAAAATGTTTCCCAGAACGAGGGTATTTGGGGAGTATCACCAGGGGTATAAGGATATGTCGGTCGCCCACGAGGTCGATTGCATCGTCGGAGCATTTTTTCTCGTTCGACACGAAGTGATTGATGAGGTGGGTTTACTGGACGAAGATTATTTTATGTACGGCGAGGATATCGACTGGGCATATAGGATACGGAGTAAGGGTTGGAAAATTATGTTTAATCCGCGCGCAACACTCCTCCATAAAAAGAAACAGAGCGGCAGATCAAATATATTGAAAAAAAACAGGATAACAACGGAAATATATTTTCATACATACAACTGGCTGTTTTACACCAAAAACTATGCAAAGAAGTATCCGGCAATACTTACCGTTATCGTAAACAGCGTATATAAGGCAAGAATTTTTTTGTTGAAGAAATTCGGGATCTAATATGAGAATTGGTATTGATGC
>JBBTWM010000023.1:0-1191 GCA_038062795.1 Patescibacteria group bacterium
GCGGACCGTCCCCAACACCGACACCAACCGGCGGACCGTCCCCAACACCGACACCGACCACATCGGCCAACAACACGAAGCCGGAATGTACGGATCTTACCGTAGAACCGGCAACCGGCACGGTTCCATACACGGTCACCTTAACCTGTACCGGCAAAGACACGGATGGCGATATTACCGCGGCAGAGTTTACCATGCCGGACGGGTCCAAGAAACTCGTCGAGCAAAATGTGGGCAGTCCCGGCTCGCTCACCACCACCTACACGGTAACGACCAGTGGAGCATACAGCTTCTCCTGTCAGGTACGGGACAACAACAATGCCTGGATCTCCAGCGACGCGTGTAGAATTTCCACCGGTCCGACCGCGCCTCCGGGTTCGACCGCAACCCCCGCGCCTCTTGCCGTAAACCCAACGCCGAGAGTACCGGTGGCCGGAGTCCCGAGTGTATTGGGAGCAAGTGTGATAGCCGGCGGTATCCTCCTCTTGTTGTTGGGATTGGTGTTCTAAGCGAAAGATACGTTAATCACTTGACTCACGTTACATAAACCCGCTAATCTGGTATCAGGAGTATTTTTGTATTCTTTCCTGTAGATATGGCTTATGAAGCCTACATGAAAGATATGTAAACTACTGATCATGTGCCGGATGACGATATAATTGCAGCACAAAAAGCAATAAATGAAGCGGTAAAAAGCGCTGATCCGGCGTTATCCTCTGGTGCGGTGCCTCCCACGGTTCCCCCGGAACCGGAACCTGTCCCCATGGTACCTATTGCTTCCGCCGACCCGGCACCAATCAAACAGCCGGAAGCATCCGAGCTCCTTCCGCCTCCCCCGCCAATAAATGAAAAGGAAGAAAAACTGGTAAGCGAGATACTAGAATCGCCGGTGGTTCCTTCTGAAACACCGCACGTGGCATCAAAAAAACCACTCACGCCATCGGGAGGAATGAAGAAAAAAAGTATTTCCGGCGGCATCATCGCTATTGTTGCAACGCTTCTGTTAACGCTTCCCGTCGCAGTATATTTCATTTCCCAGCAAAACCAACAAATTGCGGAGTTGCGAAGCAGGGCAACTGCACCATTATATCCAAATCCTACTGCAACACCTCGTCCCCCTGGTGACGACGATGACAACGATGACGACGACACCACCAACCCAACAGCCACACCAACACGGCCTGCCTCAAC
>JBBTWM010000024.1:0-9166 GCA_038062795.1 Patescibacteria group bacterium
CGAGTTCAAATTTCATACACTTAGGCTTTCCGTGCAATCACCGTCACCCACCACATATCACGAAGGTTTGGGTTCATGTCTTTTTCGTTACTGTGTGTTATCTTCTCAATGGCAAACCCGGCATCCGTAACAATTTTTTTTAACTCATCCGGCATAAAATACGTGAAGTGACGGCTTTGATGAGCGGATAATGTTTCTGACACGTCTCTCTCCCCTTGGCCTTCCTTAACGCGAATATACAAGAGTCCGTCAATTACCAACATGGCATAAAAAATTTTAAGAACCGTGGGAATTTCTTTCCGGGTAAGATGCAGAAGAACCGCACACGCCCATACCGCATCAAACGACTCGTCGGCAAACATTTTTTTGCGGATATCATCATGGAGGAAGGTTAACGCCGGTGCTTTTTTTCGGGCAATTGCAAGCAGCTTCTCGGACAAATCGATGCCGGTCGTCATGTGGCCGTGTTTGGTGAAAAACATACTGTCACGCCCCGCCGCGCATCCTACGTCCAGCACGCGCGAATGTGGATGAAGGTACGACAAAAATAACTCTCTGTCATTCACCGGCGTATACGCATCCATTTGCACCGCGTAGTGATTGGCGATCGCGTTATACGTAGCCACTGTTTTATTCACATGATCATCAGACATAACTCACGTTAGTATACCAAAAGCCCCTCTTTCGAGGGGCCTTCTTGGTTAATAGTCAAATGTTACGGGTTAATAGTTAATAATCCATCCCACCCATGCCTCCCATGCCTCCCATACCAGGTGGCATACCGCCAGCCGGTCCTTCTTTCTTCTCCGGAATGTCGGTGATGAGTGCCTCTGTCGTGAGGATCATCATGCCGACAGACACTGCATTCTGTACGGCTGACCGGGTGACTTTCACCGGGTCAATGATACCGGAGGCGATCATGGATCCGAACTCCAGCGTCATCGCGTTGAATCCGAAGTCAGGCGCTTTGGATTCCTCTATGGTTTTCATAACCCACCCGGCATCTGCTCCCGAATTGGTCGCGATCATGCGGGTTGGCTCTCCCAAGGCGCTATAGAGTATATCCACACCCGTCTGTTCATCCTTGACGGTCAAGGTATCCTTGAATTTCGTAAGGGCCGTACGTGCCTTAAGAAGCGCCACGCCGCCGCCCGGGACGATACCTTCTTCAAGCGCCGCTTTGGTTGCTGCGACCGCGTCGAGAACGCGCTCTTTTTTATCTTTCATCTCTATCTCAGTCGCTGCTCCGACGTTGATAACGGCTACTCCGCCGGCGAGTTTGGCTAACCTCTCCTGCAATTTCTCGCGGTCAAAGTCGCTGTTGGTCTCGTCGATCTCGCGCTTGATAGCCGCCACCCGGGCCTGCACTGCGGCTTTGGCTCCTTTGCCGCCGATTACACGGGTGTTCTCTTTGTCTGCCCAGATTTTGTCGGCTCTGCCACAATCCTCGACCGTTACGTTGTCGAGCTTGCGTCCCGTATCTTCAGAAATCACGGTGCCGCCGGTCAAAATCGCGATATCATCAAGCATCGCTTTCCGTCTGTCGCCGAATCCCGGCGCTTTGATCGCAAGCACGTTGATGGTACCGCGGAGTTTGTTCACGACCAGGGTAGCAAGTGCTTCGCCATCAATCTCATCAGCAATGATCACCAGATTTTTACTGACTTTCACAAACCCTTCCAAAAACGGCAGTAAATCCGCGATTGCCGAAATCTTTTTGTCCGTGATCAACATGTACGGATCAGAAATTTCCGACTCCATACGCTCGGCATTGGTGACGAAATACGCGGAGGCGTAACCTTTGTCAAACTCCATGCCTTCTTTGTATTCAATCTCCATGGTCAAACCTTTTCCTTCTTCGACCGTGACCACGCCGTCTTTGCCTACCTTGGTAAGCGCCTCGGCTATCAGCATTCCTATTTTTTCATCCTGCGCGGAAATCGTTGCGACTTTCTCCACATCCGCATCTTTGATCGTTTTTGCCATTTTCTTGAGCTCGGAAACCACGACATCCAGCCCTTTCTCCATGCCGGTCTTGAGACTCATCGGGTTAGCACCAGCCGTCACATTCTTAAATCCGGCATTGACGATAGCCTGGGTAAGCAGGGTTGACGTGGTGGTTCCGTCACCGGCCACATCATTGGTTTTGCTCGCTGCTTCTTTGACCAACTGCGCGCCCATGTTCTCAAATGGGTCTTCCAGTTCAATTTCTTTGGCGACGGTAACTCCGTCATGGACGACATTGGGGGCTCCCCATTTTTTATCCAATGCCACATTCCGGCCCTTTGGGCCCAACGTGGTGACCACTGCTTTCGCCAGAATATTCACGCCACGGATAAGCGACTGTCGTGCATCTTCAGAAAATTTAAGTTGTTTTGCCATATATGCCTCCTATATATAATTATTCAATAATAGCCAAGATATCCTTTTGTTCTACGATCATCCACTCAGCTCCCTCAACTTTTACCTCATTGCCTCCCCATTTTTTGTACATAACTTTTTGTCCAACCTTGACCACCATCTTGACGGGATTTCCTTTTTCATCCGTAGTGCCTGAGCCCACGGCCATGATTTCTCCCATCTGGGGTTTTTCTTTCGCAGACTCCGGCAACACTAACCCGGAGGGCAATTTTTGCTCTGCCTCAAGCGGCTTGACGAGGACATTATCAAACAATGGTGTGATGGTCTGTTTTGCCATAACTACCTCCTTTATATAAATGTGACTGCTAGGCACTTTTGCTAAAAAACTAGCAGTCTTTTGAAGTGAGTGCTATTTTACCGACGATAAAAAATCTTGTCAAGGGGTATATGTTGCCGCTTGAGCCGGGAAGCGTATTTTTCCCGCACCCACTGGCGCGCATCACGCGGATGAAACCGTATCATACCAGATCGGATTACTTCATTCGTTCGCCTGTTGTTCATATACCATAACTGCGTAAATCGAGCTATAGGCTCAAACAGCGAAATCACCACGCGTACGAACGACAGAGCGATGTTTTTCGATTTCCGCGGTTCAGTTTGCCCTGCGACGCTTAACCGCTCCTCCCAGGCACGCGGCAAAAAATAGTTCACCCATCGGTTCGCCCGCAAAAATGTACGGTATACCCCTTCACGCTCCCAAAGCGGAACCATCTGAAGCACCTCGTGTGCGGCAAACAAGTCCTGCTCTGCTTTCGGCAGTCCCAATGCGTCTTCGGCCATAAACATATTGAGGCATATTGTATCTGTCACCGTTTTCGCATCAGGCCGACGCCGGACTCCTAACCACTCTGCGACCAGGGTAACGATGCTTCGGGTAACCCAAATGGTATTACGTCTGGTGATAAAAAATACATCAATATCATCGTTTTCTTTGGCGTTGTCTACTGCCAACCCTCCGGTGACACCGACAAGGAGTAACGTCGGAATAAAACGGAAATAGTTCATGATGTGGTAGATGCGATGCCATTTACGCGCGGCAATTTTTTTTCGTACCTGCCGCAAAGCAACGATATGGCTTCGCCCCGAGAGACAAAAATATTCTTTCCCGCCACGGCGCTTTGTTTCAAGATGTTTGATGCCCGGTGGCATCTCATGCAACCCACCCACCGCCCAATAAGAAATTTCCTCCCGGGTTAACGGGTAGTTAAAGATATCCGCGTACGCCACCGTTGCCATTGCTTTTTGGATGCTCGATACGTTCATGCCTGATCTGATTATGGGGTAGGAGTGATTTCTGATCCGCTTGTACTCATGCCGTACGATGATAACACTTGCCGGAAGCCTTGGGACATGGTGGTCAACACTTGCGTGGGCGACCCTCCATTGACCATACCGTTTACTGCATCCGTCGTATATTGAATTAACTTATCGTTAAGCCCGTTATCAAATGTCCGCGACGCCAACGGAAATGAGCGCGCATATACGGCTTGCTTCACGTACGCGCCGAGATACGGGTCATCGGTAAGCGTGTTGGCCAGGTCTATGCGCGCGTAGGGCTCACCAAAAAGTCTTGTTTTGGAAGCTTCGGTATAGAGTTTTGAAGCACCCTCCGAGCTTGTCATGTATTTCATAAATTCCCACGCTGCATCAAGATTCTTACTCCGTGAAGAGACACCCTCTACCCAATACGATGACCACGCCACAGCATTGCCTTGAAGCTGAGGCACCGGAACGATATGAAACCGGAGTTTCGGGCTTAGCTGAGCTATGTCATGCGCGCGCCATGAAGGGGCGAGAACCATTGCAACACGACCGGTCGCAAACGCGGAGACGGAATTATCCATCCCTTCACTCCATGTGTATAATGGATCGGATGTGTCGGCGAATTTTCGATAAAAGATGAGCGTACCCTCTGCTTCCTTCCCCACAGGATTAGCAATAGGAGCACCATTTTGCAGAAACATGAGCCCCAAAATATCGCTGAAATGCTCGACATTATTCGTCGTTCCCAAGGCGATTGCAGACGTTACGATTGCCGTACCGTTTTTGACGGTCAGTTTGGGGATAAGGTTGATAACGTCTGTCCAGGTACTCGGCTCCGTCACCCCTGCGGTAGCAAGCAACGCGTCATTGATGTACAAACCCAATCCATCGATCATGAGGGGAATACCAAATATGGATGTACCGGAAACAAGATCATTACTCGACACCGGGAAAAACGTGCTACTAAATTCGGCAGGGGTCATAACCGTCGCCGGAACCAATGCAAGCTGACTCCTGAGCATGGGAATCCACGTATTATGAAACCGGAAGACATCCGGCCCTTCCCCTCTGTTGATTGCTGACTGCAACCGTTCACGGTATTGTTTCGGGGACTGCTGGGTATACTGCACTTTTATCTTGGGGTGCGTGCTCTCGAAATCTGCGATAAATTGTCGGGTCACCGCATCGTTTTCCCACAATCCCCAGTATGTTATCGTTACTGCTGGTGACGCGTTCGTACCCCCGGAAAATCTGCCCCAAACGAACACGCCCAACGCAATAATTGCAATACATATAACCAACACCAGCAGAATTCGTACAAATGGTTTCTTCCCCTGCTGCGGCTGACTCCCGTCGCTACCGGGCACTTGTATACTCGGAATAAACGGGTTTGGAGCAGCCGGCGGTGCGTTTACCCCGGGAGTATCCGTCTGGGGGATGACAATAGTATCCGGAGGTTGGGCCGGAGGCTGATTATCCCCTGGTGGGGGCGCTTGAAACACCGGCTCGGCAATCCCAATACCCCCGGCAGGGGAAACGGGAGTCTCAGGCGTCTGGGGGTCTTTTGGATCCATAGTAATGTAGGGTACAATATATCATAACATGACTCACAATCCTCCGGTAAGATCACACCACGCCGCGCCTTTTGTATCGCGGCTTAGGATCATCACCATGAGCATCGTCTTACTCATCAGCACCGGATTTATCGGGCTTTCTGCCTATGACGCCTATTATGACGGTAAAGTCTATCCGAACATTGTTATAGACGGCATTCCGTTTGGAGGTAAAACACCCCATGAAGTGGAAGAGTACTGGAAAAACCAAAATATTCCTTTTGCTTCCGCTGTCTTTGAATTCAAATTTGAAAACGAAATCGCCACCATATCCGGTGCGAGTTTAGATTTGGGATATGATGCTACCCTATCTGCCACCCAGGCATATGCTGTGGGAAGATCCGGTCATTGGCTGGCAGATATCACAACAAAATTTTTTCGGGGCACGATTCCTATCACCCCGTACTTCCGGTGGAAAACAGACCAAGTCGATGATGCGTTATATACTCTTTCGGCGCATATTGATATTCCCGTGCAGGAAGCGCTGTTCCAATTTGAGAAGGGCCGCGTTACCGCATTCCGCGCTTCCCGCGACGGACGGGCTGTCCACAGAGAAGAAGCGCGTATGCGATTTGACGAAGCAGTACGGGCCTTACCGCATGCACCAATATATCAAATCGTCATTAACCTGCCTGTGTATACGGTCCAACCGTCTGCTACCACAGAAAAAGCAAATTCATTCGGAATCAAAGAACTTATCGGTCGCGGCTATTCCGAATTTCAGGGTTCTATTCCCGGAAGAATTCATAATGTCGCCCTTGCGGCCTCACGTATCAATGGCGTACTGATCCCGCCCGGTGAAACATTTTCCTTTAACGATGCAATAGGAGACATCTCTGCTGCCACAGGCTACCAATCTGCCTATATTATCAAGGAGGGAAGAACAGTTCTGGGAGACGGTGGGGGTGTTTGCCAGGTCAGCTCGACCATGTTCCGCGCGGCCCTCAATGCAGGCCTCCCCATCGCAGAACGGCAAGCCCATGCGTACCGGGTCCATTATTACGAAGAGGGGGGATTCAAACCCGGACTTGATGCAACGGTATTTTCGCCCAGCGTTGATCTGAAGATAAAAAATGACACGCCTGCACATATCCTCATACAAACAAAAACTGACACCAAAAATTTTACCCTGATATTTGAGCTGTATGGCACCTCAGACGCCCGAAGCAGTGAAATTTCCAATCATATCGTCTGGGGCCAAACACCTCCCCCGCCGGCGCTCTACCAGGATGATCCGACGCTCAAAGCAGGGGTGGTCAAACAGGTAGATTGGGCCGCATCCGGGGCCAAGGCATCCTTTGATTACCGGGTAACCCGCGGAAACGAAGTGTTACAGAACACGACATTTGTATCCAACTTCCGGCCGTGGCAGGCGGTGTTTTTACGGGGGACTGCCACACAATAATGTATGAAAAAAGTGCTTGTCGGCGGATGTTTTGATCTTCTTCACTTTGGCCATATCACATTTCTTGAGGAGGCCAAAAAGCTGGGTGACCGACTCATCGTGGCACTTGAATCAGATGAAAACGTACGCCGGATGAAAGGCGCCACCCGCCCGATACACACCCAAACGCAGCGCAAATCCATGCTGGAATCACTGCGGTTCGTCGATGAAGTGATCGTGTTGCCTCCACTCAAAACCGATGCGGACTATGCCGCGCTCGTAACCCGCGTGCATCCTGCTGTCATAGCCCTCACCGAAGGAGATTCCATGGAGGACAAAAAACGGCAGCACGCGCGCTTCGTCAGCGCGGAAGTTGTCGTTATCCCCAGAGTGCACACCCCATCTACCTCGCAACTTACAAAACTCCTGGAGCTCGAGTAGAATAAGCGCATGAAAATCCTTGCCATTGAGTCTTCATGTGACGAAACAGCAGCTGCTGTCGTAGAAGACGGCACAAACATTATCAGTAACGTGGTGGCAACAAGCCACAACATGCATGAAAAATACGGCGGCATCGTTCCGGAAGTTGCCGCCCGCATGCAATTAGAGTCCGTCATTCCGGTCATCACCGAAGCACTCGCCCCGCTGGGAAACGGCCCCATGCAAAACGTCATTAAACATCATATAGACGCAATAGCCGTCACGGTAGGACCGGGACTCATCGGCAGCTTACTTGTCGGCGTTGAAACCGCAAAAACCATAGCGCTGGTTACCCAAAAGCCGATCACCCCTGTTAACCACGTGCTGGCACACATGTATGCGAATTTTGTTACGACTTCGGAACAAAATTCATCCCGGGCGAAGTCGGGGGGTACCATGCAATTTCCGGCCGTTTCTCTGGTCGTCTCCGGCGGACACACGGAACTGTATCTTATGGAATCTCCGGAAAAATTACAGTGGCTAGGCGGTACACTCGATGATGCGGCCGGGGAGTGCTTTGACAAAACCGCGCGTCTCCTGGGATTTGGGAACGGCGGCGGATTAGCTATCCAGGAAGCTGCCAATACCTTTTCCGGCGGCTCCTCTCCTTTTACCGATGTATTACCCCGGCCGATGCTTGGAAAAGAAAATGAACACAACTTCTCGTTCAGCGGACTCAAAACCGCTATCCTTCGTGAGGTAAACAAGCTAAAGGAACAAAACGGATTGAATGAGCTTGCCATCCGGGAACTCTCTTTTGAAGTGCAGGAAACCATCACGGATGTGTTAGTAAAAAAAACACTCCGCGCAGCGGAAAAATTTAGTGCCGCGTCCATTCTCCTTTCCGGAGGAGTCTCTGCAAATCTACGCCTAAGAGAAAAATTTGCTGACCGGCTCAACATACTGGACCGGCCTCCGTCACTTCACGTTCCCCCGGTTAAACTATGCACGGATAATGCAGTGTATATAGGAAGTTACGCGCATTTCCGCGGGATGCCCGAGGACTGGCGGACCATCAATGCGTTTCCGAATCTTTCCGTGGAAGTTTCTTCCTGACAATTTCCGCTTCCTGTCGGCTCCAGGGGGAATAGGGTGCGGGATTACGTTCTATATCCAGTAAAAACTCATCCCATCCCATCCACTTCCACTCATCCGCTTCTTCTGGATTCGGTTTCGGATCTCCGTCAAAGTATCCGATAACGATAGGGCATATTTCATTTTCGACAATGCCGTTTTGGTCGGCGAACCGATACCGGTACGGGGCAAGATCAGTTATCGTTACTCCATCAATACCGAGCTCTTCTTGTAACCTCCGCGTTGCAGCAGCTACCGGAGTTTCCTCCGGAGCAAGGTGCCCGCATACGGTATTGGTCCATACACCGGGAAATGTCTTTTTGCTGCTGGCACGTTTCGTAAGCAACACCTGATTATGCGAATTAAATATAAACAGGGAAAATGCACGGTGCAGCGGAGTATCCGTCGTGTGAACGGTATCCTTTTCCGCCGTACCGATAGGATTATTGTTATTGTCTACCAATACGACGAGTTCTTCAGACTGCATAATGAAGGAATTATATGCTTATGATTTTGGACTTCTTCCTATCCGAAAAGTAACTAACGGTGTATGCACTAACCAAGTACGATCAGTTTCCTGAATAACATTTTTTCCCTCTTTACCCGTTTCCGTTCTCACAGCTCGTGGGATACGTACGAGAGCGGTTTCACGGGTAATTCGATGAGAATCAGAACGGAAAAATCGGGCTGGGCCTGATACAACTCCCTGGATCACCGCGCTCTTTCCTTGATCCGGCCATGTATATTTTACCTGAACTGGGATATGAAACCATCGGGATATATTGGCCGCAAACGCTCCTTCAATTTTCAATGGAAGATTCATGGTGGCGGTACTATAGCAAATAGAGAATCCACATTCAATGTGTGGGCCCGCTTGGTGACGATCCAAGTGCCTCGTCTTTATAAGAGACGCGCTCTACCGGTGAGCTAC
>JBBTWM010000024.1:9266-38115 GCA_038062795.1 Patescibacteria group bacterium
TTCTTTGCAAAGATGATATAGGAAAACTTCTGCATCCTCAGCAAATTCTCACTGGTGAGGATAAGCCCCTCTTTTGTTTCTTTGTTAAATAAGATCGGCTCTAACCGCTGGCGCATTTGTTCAAATGTCTGCCGTTTGAGATGCGGAATCTTATATCCGTTGTTTGAAAACAAATAGGTATCAAACATAAAATTTTCTCCAAATAATGCGGTCGCTATCGTATAGACAAATGTGCCTCCCGTACTTCTGACATTGGATTCCGCGACATATATCTCTCCGTTTTTTCCTGCCACGTAATCGACGTCGAAATATCCTCTATACCCTGCCTGTGCAAACCGCTCCGCTATATAAAAGCCGGTATCTTTTATCTGCGCTGCCACCCGCTCCGGCATGATATCATGCCCGATTTCTATCCCATGGAAGTCGCCGCTTTTATCGACCAGCACACCGCAGTGATACAGAAAATCTATGCGCCCGTTTCTGGATATTTTAAATTCCACATTCGGATTCCCACCAGCGATAGTAGTACTCACGTTAATAAATTTTTCGATAATAATCGGGAACATCGACCAATAGTCGTCTTTTTTGAATAATGAATAAATTTTTTCCTGACAGGCATGATATTCATCCGGCAAATCACCCGGGCGGAATATTTCCACCCCCATACCCGAGTGGCCTTTGTTTGTTTTGATCACCACTCCCTGTTCTTTGACATACCTGATGGCGGCAATTTTTGAGGCATCTTCTATGCCAAAACAAATAACGCCGTCTGCCATTTTAAAATCCGGCTCTTCGTTTGTACTCTGTTGGGCAAGCTGTCGGATGCCTGATTTGCTTCCAAAAAAATTTACGGTCCATGCATCCTCTTCATCAGGGGCTTCCGGAGTCGTGAGTACCAATCCCTTTTCCCGAAGTACACGCGCTAACTGAAGGAAGGGCTGACTCACTGCATAGCTCGTAAGTGTGAGCTTCTTAGAAGAATTAGCCGCCTCGACAAGTGCATTCATGATGGACGGATCATGCAGAATATCATCACAGATAACACCGCTATGTTGGCCGGTGGTCAACACGCTAATATGTGTATTAGGAAAAAGTGTTTGGAAATAATTTTTGAAATGTTCACTTACCCCTTGTGGTGTGATGTACAAAACCTCCGAATCAACATCTGCAAACTGAAACATCCGGACATCTCCCAAATATCCGTTCTCGACTATTTCCGCACTCCTGGCATTAGCATCGGACATCGCCGAAATAAACGGCCAGACGTCTTCTGACATATTGAAAATATACACTAACACGTTATGTTTCTTTTCAGAGGAAGTATCCTCAGGAAGCTGATTCATGAAAAAATAAAATTATCGAATATTTACAGAGCATTACATGTTTTTTTTCTAATGTAAAGAGAGAAGTTATGAGGAAAATTATAATCGTGCGCGTTCTTGAATTTCTGCTTCGATCAGCTCACGGGCTTGACCGTATTTCAAGCGGGATAGTTGTATGATCGCTTTGGCGACTTCCTGATTTTGTTCCGCCTTCACGATTTTCATATCTTTTGACAAATCAACACTAAACGGTTTTACCGGTTCATTATGGACGATAGTTTTGACATACGCATTATACTTATCGATATTGATAAGATCTATCTCGTTAAATGTCGGCTGATATTCATGTTGTAGGTAATTTGCATCGGTCACTCCCACACGGAATGTGATAAGCGTTCCGACGTTGCCGAATACGGCATTTTTCACTTCTTCCTCCATCTGTCCGATAAATTGGTTGGCGACGGTCAGACTCAACCGGTATTTCCGCGCCTCGGAAAGTATCTGTGCAAAGTCGGGTGTGGCAAAATTCTGGAATTCGTCGACGTAGAGGTAAAAATCGCGCCGCTTATCTTCCGGCACATCCTGCCTGCTCATTGCGGCAATTAATATTCTCGGCACCAGAATAAGACCCAAAAAATTACTGTTTTCTTCGCCCAGTTTCCCTTTGGAAAGATTAACCAGAAGAATTTTTCCTTCATCCATAACGCGCCGGAAATTAAAGCTCGACTGCGATTGTCCGATAATGTTCCGCATGAGTTTGTTGGTAACGAAGCGGCCGAATTTAGAGACGATATAATCCAGCACTTCTGACTTATGAAAATCCGCCGTCTGGGCAATCTGATCCGTCCAGTACCTCCGGATAATGGGATCCTGTACTTTCGGTAATAATTCCTGCACAAAATTACTGTCCGTAAGGATGCGCACCACTTCGATGAATGTACTGCCCGGCTCTGACATAACGGTCAACATGGCATTTCTGACGGCATGTTCAAACCGCGGACCGATAATACCGGTTTTCTGCGGATCATAGAGCTTATACATCAGTCCGACGATGCTGGTTACCACAAAATGCTTTTGTTCTTCAGTTTCCGCTTCCAACATGTTGAGCCCCATTGGCCGTTCGGTATCCGAAGGATCGAAATAAATGACATCTTCTGCCCGTTCCGCGGGAATACGGGAGAGAATGCCGTCGATGAGGTCGCCGTGCGGATCGATGACCGCAAGTCCCTTGCCTGCCTTTATATCCTGTATGACCAATTCTTCGAGGAGCTGGGACTTACCGGTGCCGGTTTTCCCGATGACATACAGATGCCGCCTGCGGTCATCATCGCCGATAAAAATCGGCCTATCCATACCCCGATATCGGGACACACCGATATACTGTCCGCTTGAGGCAATCTGCATAGGAGCCGGTGCTCGCTTCGCGTTGAGCCAAAAAATATGCGGCGTTTCAACGGATTTGTTCGGCAGATGATAAATGGTGGCGAGTTCGTCACTGTTTAACACACCGTATTGTTTGAAAAACGGCACGTTCACCATCGGGAAATACCGGTAGATGAAATCGATCATAAAAAATTTTCTCATAGGATGTTTCACTTTGGAAAAATAGTTGTGATCGGAGGTAAACTGATGAAACGATGTAATGAGGTTTTCCAAATGCGCGTCGGCGGCCTCTTTGGTCGTCGAACTTACGACCAGGCGGATAACGGTATTAAATCCCGGCTTGGAAACTTTTTGCTCAATCGACTCGAGCGTTTTCGGGTCAACTTTAAAACTCGCTTTCTCAGGATTTGCCTCATTTTTTTTCGTTTTGGAAATGTAGGAACGACCCAATCCTGCCCATTTGCTACCGGCCGGTTGGACCAATATCTGAATTGCTGCACCTTCCTCATCGGACATTTTTGCAAGTACGCTCGTCAGCGACGAAAGCGGGTCTATCGGAAGGTCGCGGTATAAACGGATCGGCAGATAATCAGAATTTTTTGGCGTGAGTGCCGCAAACGCAACCTTACCGTTTTCACTAAATATATTGTACTCATCTACAATCTTGAGATCGGCCCCCGGATACGAGCCGTGAATCTGCTTTTCTATCAAATCGATAAAATGCTTGGGGGCTGCAATATAAAAACGTATATCTTCCCGTTTCGCGACTATCTCAAATGAGATATGGTCCTGAGGCTTTAAAAACGACCAAAATCCGCCATGATGCATCGAGTGGAGACTGGCAAACATTTGCTCTGCGGCATCTATTTTGATTTCGTTATCCCTCGGCGTAGCCACTTGGATCAGCGTGTACTCCATGGAGCGTTTTTCCCGGTCCCGATACTTCCAAAAAATAAATAATACATACCCCAGTACCGCCAGGCCCATGAGACAAAATGTCAGGATGAGCAAAACGACGCCCAGGACCTCCAGCTGGTAGGTGATATCCGCAAATTCTATTGGCATACTCGTAATAAATTATTCATGTATTCGTACTGTTTTGCCGCTCATGGATTTAAGCGTGAAATGCGCCTGTTGTAATTGTCTTGTACACCACTGTGCAAGCCATCTCCATGATGTCATGATACTTTGGTGAAGCCCTTTGGCAATTTGCTCGTCGGAGATAGGTAAATTGATAACCGGCGACGGCACTGCTTCCAAAGCCACGGGATCGACAGAACGCACTCCCATCTGTTGGACAAGTTTTGGAAGTATAACCGGGTCAGAACTCATTCTGACCCCTGCTTTGGTAACTTCTTGCGGAAGTTCGACGTCTTTCCCGACTTCTATAATCGTTGGGGCCTCCGGAGTACCTGACATAATCGGAGCGACTTCTTTTGCCATACTTCCGGCAACCGGCGGAGGACTCGTTACCGGAATCGGGGGAATTCCTTGCGGAGATGATGTATGAGGCAGGGTGTCCATATAGTTTATTCTATCATGAAGCAAAGGCAAATATGACGCCGCTCTCCGGTAGTGTTACCTTTTTTCGTTTTCTCTTGGGGCGCGGATTTTTTTGCTGTGGTGCAATGTGCGTCCCCGGCGCACCGGACTCCCGAATCATGGACAGATACCAAATAATAGCAAGCAGGACCCAAGGAGCACCCTCAGTCGGGGGTTCCTTGCTGGACACGGGTGCACCATACTGCTCTTGTTGTATGACATCGGTGCCCCGTACCCCTTTCGTCTTTTGCATCCGCGTTTCACCCGGTACCACGACCCACAACCACCGCACCATTATCGCGAACATAAACCGACCGACCGGGATCAGATGTTTTTCCATAGGGAATCCGTTTACATCCGGTTGACTGATCGGTTGAACACGCATATCTTTAGAAAATCTCCCCTCCTGCGTCGTACTGATGGGACCAAAAAAACCGGATAATATTTTTGCTGCTTCATACCACGAAACAAACCTCGCCTGTTCTGTACTCATTTGCCTCCGGGGCGCTTCTCTCATGACGGCTTTCTTTTGATTCTTCCGTCGTATGGGTTGCTCTGCTGCCACGCGGTGAGCAGGTAGAGTACGGTGCGAAATGGCAGGGGCACGCGACGTTTTCAACCGGATAACAAATGCCTTCCATACGTCTTCAACCCGTAAAGAAAAGGGGGCACCTTCCCTACCTTTATTTTGCAGTCGGCCCACCTGCTGCGGGGGCACCTCCGGCATGGTCGGATGAGTACGTTCGTCCCTCAATACAGTAAACCAATAGAGTGCTGCAGACGGGGCTACCGGCAACAACGGCACAAACGTCAGTATCGTCCACGAAATCCACCACTCCGATAATACGGATTTCGCATCTGTGAGATCCTTCGTTTTATCGGAAATAATCCCTCTGTCCGCTTCTTGTATCTTCGCACGCTCCATTTTTTGCTTTACCAACTTCGGATTACGGCCCACCTCCTTCGACACTTGTTTAGTGCGGTCGTGACCTCCCGTAGACACAATGACACGCCGTTTCATTGCTTGAATTTTTTCTTCAATCTGATCGCGAAGGTATTGACCGGTCTTCCGTACTTCTTCCGTTCTGTCAGCCGTTATAGTGAGTCCTCCTGACACCGGTTGTTTCCGCAAGATGCTGACCGTTCGGCGTTCATGAGACACATCTTCTGTATATGTGGACTGCGCGATTGCGATGACACGGATATCGTCAGTATGAATAGCTCCTTGTGTTATAAAAAAATGCGCGTACGAGAGATCGGTATCCGGTAACCCGGATTCCGTCCGTTCGCTATGAAAGTCAGACAGATGATAGACGAGCTCTTTTGCCTCCTGAGGAGAAAAATCTTTACCTGTCGCAGCAAAAAGATCCACGTGGTGCGATATGACGTCGCCATTATCTGATTTTTGCCAGACTTGGACGTAACGGACCGCATCGGGATGGCTCAATACGCTCACAAACCCGCTCGATGAACCGTTCATCAGCTTATCCTGCATGAGCAGTTGGGCCTGATGCTCCTCACTATTATATGCTGCCGGGTTTCCCGCGAATGCTGCGTATTCTTTCGTGTGTTCCCACAATTCTGACAGCGTTACCAGCTTGTCCCCGTATTCAGTCGCAAGCTCCACTTTTCCGTCACTCGTTTCCACAGGCCGCCACCGTACCACGGACTCTTCATGAACAATTTCCCGGTGTTCATAAACTAAATCCTGTGCGAGCCTTTTTTCAAAATGCTCAACTGCCTGCTCGTGAATTTGCGTTGGCGTCCAATCGGGATGCTCTCGGGCCACCTCCGGCTCTATAAAATGCATGAGAGAATAGGTTGCGGCGTCCGAACTGAAACTATGATCTCCGCGCCAAACAGGGGCAGCACGTTCTTCGTCCCCATCGCGAAGTACCGGTATACCGCGGATGGCCATGCGGTCGTAATACCGTTCGTTTTTTTCTGAATCTTCCCGCGTATGCAGCGCAAAACGCGAAGATATGTCGTATGAGGGAGATGGTTTCTCCATAAAATCCTCCTGCTCGGGATACCGTAAGGGGGAGTTCCGGACTCCCCAGCTCTTCGCGAAGGGCTGGGTTACCGTTGCGGCACAGTCGCCGATTTACACGGCGTTCCTCGTGTCCTTACTTATACAACTCTTTTTACTTCTTTTGATCGGTACGGTCAATGCCTGACCACGTCACTTCCACAATTCCTGCTTCATGGTTGATAAACCGCGCTAACATAAAAAATAAATCGGAAAGCCGGTTAAGGTATACAAATATTTTGGCATCTATCGCTTGTTTTTGCCCCAACGCGACCGTTTGCCGCTCGACTCTGCGGCATACCGCCCGGGTCAAATGAATTTCGCTTGCAAGTTTCGTTCCTCCCGGGAGAATAAAATTCTGCAGTTTCGGCAGCGAGTCGTCCAGAATATCTATACGTTCTTCCATTTCATGAACCCGCTTGGGGAGCTCCTTTAGTTCTGCTTTCCACCCTGCCAAATGGCTTCCGATAGTAAATAAATCCGATTGAATTGTCGAAAGAAACACCTGCACATCCGGGGATTGGATATCGCTTGCAACCTTTCCCACCCAGGAATTCAGTTCATCGATGGATCCATACACGTCGACAAGCTCCTCACACTTCAATACCCTTTTTCCGCCAAACAATGACGTAGAACCGTTATCCCCGGTTTTGGTATAGATAGACATGGAAATATATTAACACTCAGAATAGCCGCATGCGTAGCACTTCTTGCAGGACTCCTCAAAAACCAAACTGCCTTCGCCACAACTCGGGCACAGATCAACGGTCACCATGCGCCGTTCAGTGAGCAGCATTTGGGTGGCCGGTACCGTCATCGGGTTTTCTGCAGGTTCTATATTCGGGGCAGTGGGGATCGCCGCCGGAATATGCCCGTTCCCGTTCGTGTTACTTTCAGTATGTCCGTTTCCATTGACCGCGTTGCCATTCGGAGAAGGGGTGGCAAACGGTGCATCCACCCGGTGCTTGGCAAAAAACCCGAAATGCCGGTCGATGACTTTTGCCACCGCATCAGGCAAACTCCGCACCCGGTTTTCTCCGAATCCCAGGCTTCTGGCTCCACCGATTCCGATGAGTTCCGACGCGACGCGGTGTGCCCGTTCCATCGGAGAAATGGGGGACGCGACCCGCAAAACGAGGGAAATCAGCCGCCCCATCGCTTCTGCCATCGCGGTGACGTCACTCCCTGCTTTTCCGACATTCACAAACACCTCGAGCGGTTGCTCGCCTCCATTTGTATTAATCGTAATGTACGCTTGACCCATCGGGGTCTCTAATTGATACGTTGATCCGTGGACGACAGGCGGACGCGGCTTCACTTCGGCAGTCATCATGGGGGATGCAACCTGTTTCACTTCCTCTTTTTTATCCTCTTCTTTTCGGGTTAAGACCCCTTCGCGGCTTCCCTCGCGCATATAGGCAATCCCCTTGCAGCCTAAATCGTATGCCAAGGTGTATAGCCGTTTCACGTCATCAACCGTGTGGGTCTTCGGAGCATTCACCGTTTTGCTGATCGATGCATCCACATACTGCTGAATAGCAGCTTGCACCCGCACATGGTCTTCCGGAGTCAAATCGTTTGCCGATACAAAATATTCCGGCCGATCTTCGCGGGTTGGCTCCCTGCCTTGTTCTATCTTAAACGTCTGAAGCCATGCTTCAAAAAGCGGGTGGCGCAGAATGTGTTCGCCGAGCCGATCGCGGCGGATAAACTCAAACTCATATACCGGCTCTATCCCGCTCGACACGCCGGCCATAAGCGATGTACTTCCTGTAGGCGCTTGCTGCAAAATAACGGAATTCCGCACGCCGTACCGCTTCATCTTTTTCCGGATTGCTTCGGGTAATTTTTTGATGAAATACGCTTCCAAATGCTTTGTTTTGTTTATCTTGGGGAACGGTCCTTTTTCTTTGGCAAGATCAACGGACGATTCATACGCTGCATCCCGTACGATCCGATATATGGTATCAATAACCGCGAGACTCTCGTTCGATCCGTACCGGAGTTTCATCTTGATTAACGCATCCCCGAGTCCCATGGTACCGAGGCCTATACGGCGCTCACCATGCAGCTGTACTTCTTTAATCTGTTCAAAGACATACGAATCCGCATCGATAATGTCATCCTGAAACCGGACACCGATTTTGGCCACTTCGGCAAGCCGCGCATAATCCATCTCTCCTTTATCATTGACCAGCGCCGCCAGGTTAATAGATGTTAAATTGCAGACGCCCCAATTCGGCAGCCCCTCTTCTCCGCAGGGATTGACACAGTTTATGTATTCGAAATACGAATTGTTAAACCATTTATTGTACCGCTCCATAAACACAACCCCGGGCTCCGCGCTCTTCCAGGCGGCTGTCGCAATAAGGTCCCACAACGCCCGCGCTTTCACTGTTTTTTGGACAATCGGTTTTTTACCAAGCGCAATCCAGTTGGGCATATAGCCGTCCCATTTCTTGTCATAGTCAGGGTCATGGGTATCAGGAAACGTTAAGTCCCAATCGTCATCTTTTTTAACCGCCTCCATAAATGCATCGGATACACACACGGAGAGGTTTGCTCCGTTAATACGGTGTAAATCCTGCTTCACGGTGATAAATTCCTCTATATCAGGATGCCAGTCCCACAACATCAGCATGAGCGCCCCTCTGCGGCTCCCGCCCTGTTGGATGATATCTTTTGTCGCGACAGAAAATAATTCCGCCCAATTGCAGGGCCCGGAAGAAAATCCGTTCACTTTCTGCACTCTCGCTCCCCTCGGACGAAGACTGGAAAGATTGATACCTACCCCTCCGCCGCGGGACATGATTTCTACCATTTGTCCAAGTGTCGCTAAAATGCCACCCCGTGAATCGTGGGGGCTCGGGATGACAAAACAGTTATAGAAGGTTACTTTGTATCCGGTGCCCGCACCGGAAAGTATCCGTCCGCCCGGAACCAGAACAAAATCGCGCATGGCATCGTAGAACTTTTCTTCCCATACCTTGCGGTCTTCCTTTTTTTCCATCAACGCCACGGCTCCGGCGACACGCCGCCACATTTCCTCCGGCGTCTGTTCGATAGCGGTACCTTGTTCATCTTTTTTGGCATACCGGTCAGCAAAGACTGTTTTTCGTATGCCGGTAAAGTTTGTATCCATAATTATTTCTTTTTAATAAGTTTTTTTAACTCTCCCTCGAATTCATCGAGATCGACAAATTGTTTAAACACGCTTGCAAACCGAATGTATGCTATCTTATCCAATTTCTTGAGCCGTTTGGCAACAAGTTCTCCTATTTTTTTGCTCGGTAATTCTGTTGTGTTTCCCCCGATGAGCTCCCGCTCCACTTCATCAACGATCCTCCGTACATCGTCGCCTTTGAGCGTTGTCTTCCCGCTTGCCCGCCAGATTCCCCGTTCAAGTTTCTCACGGTCAAAGGGTTCCCGGCGTTTGTCTTTCTTGATTACCGTTAGCGGTACCGTCTCTATCCGTTCGTACGTCGTAAACCGCTTCGCACACTTGCTGCACCCTCTTCTCCTCCTGGTTACCGCAAGATCCTCGCTGTCCCTCGTTTCTATTACCTCGGTATCGGTATTTGTACAATATGGACATTTCATCGTCGTCTCTTCCGTTTAGGCATGGTGTGTCGTGAAATCAAAAAACACTATGTATGGTGTGCTAGAAAATCCTAGAGCACTAATGGTAGGGAGTCAACTGGCAATTTCTATATCAAAGTCTCCCAATTTTTCTACCTAGCTTCGTGAAAGGTTTTATGAGGGAAAAGTACGGTGAAAATAGCGGTCGGGTAATACTACTCCTTACTCGCCCCTGGCTGATGAACAGTTTCTTTATACCGGGCAACCGCACAGAACAGACCCAATGCATCTGCCTATTTCAAAATTTCGTATACGATTATTTTTGAGTTGAACCGGACAGGAGTTGCGCGCGCGCAGTCATCGCCTCAATGGCCTCTGTCTGCTCCCCCATCCCCACAAGCACCTCTTTATGTTTTCTCAGAGAGAGCACCAGTTTCTCAATAAGGTGCCCAGGAATCGAGGCTCCAGATGTACTATGTTTTTCCAGGAGCGTCACCGCCTGGTTGCGGGATACCAGCGCATCGGCAAAAGCCGAACGGGATTCGGCGGTTTTTCCCATACTATTGAGTGTCATCCCCATATTTAATTTTTTGTCTGCCTGTAATACGTAAAATTCAGCTTTGTTGATCGGATCGGCTATCAGGAACTCAATAATCCGGTCACGGAGATTTTTGACCACATACAGGGGATGGGTCGGAAGAATGCCCGGAAAAGGCAGAACGTACTCAATGCGGGTGGGCATGGATGAAGGAGTAGGAGTCAATGCCACGGACACTCCCTTCGCGGGAACGGTGGCGGAAGCTGCAACAGCCGGACTCAAAAACGTACCACTAAGTAGGATCAATCCAAGCCATACAATTCCCATAATTTTTTTCATAGCGTTCCTCCTTTAAGAGATAGCATCATTGTACTCGTTTCCTCCTTGTTCGCAAGTCTAGCAACATCCCGAGGTAACACATTGATAGCAGTACATATTTCTTTTTCCAGTGCTTTCACCTTGGGGTACGCTGCGTTCATCTCATGAAGTACTTGCTCAGGAAGATTCTCTCGGCTCCACAACGCAAAACGCGCATCGACCGTGATAATAGTATATTTGACCATTTTGTCCGAAAGATACAGAAGTTTTTGCTCCCACGTCTTTGGTGTAATACTTTGATCGAGTATCGCATGAAGAGGATGCGTTCTGACCAGGTCTGCCACCTCATCATACCCGCTCTCCCTCAGAATTCTCACTGCCGCATCAGGATGGTGTTCATTAGACTTCTTCTGCGCCATTTTATCAATGTCGTGAACTAACGCGGCTGCTTCTAAGAGACGGGTATCAATAGAAAGCGTGAGATTTTTTTGTACGAGTTGACGGGCAAACCATAGGGCTGTTTGTGCTACAAGCCGGCAGTGTTTTTGTTTATTCTGCGGAAGAGCATGCGTATTCCAAAGCGTTTGAATTTGATCGTACGACGGAATCATAGTGATCACTGTTTATTGACGTGCAACCATTATATGTGTCCCGTACGGACAACACAAATATACTATTTCGGGTACTTAATATACTCTTGATACGGACACGTCCCTACACGCTTTTTGGCTGGCCGGTAAGCTTATAATACCCCAGTGCCTGAAGGACTAATTCAAGTGTTTGGCTGGGACCATGGGAGTACGTGTTAATCACCAGGTCATAATACTTCGGATCCCAAAAATCCGAAACGCCATACAGGCGTTTCCATTTCCCGATATTGGCTTCTTCTCTCGTGCGTAAATGCTCTTTCGCATCTTCAACCGTTGCGTCATCACGGTTTACGATACGGTCTATCCTGAGCGCGTCATCACACATAAGCAGCACCTTAAGGACATGCGTCAGTCCCCTGGCATTCCATCCGGCAATCCAACTCTCGACGGCCATATGAGACTCAGGATGCGACATTTTTTCCCGTAAGGCCTGGTCTATCTGATGGTCAACGTCATCACCATAATCAGTAGCCAAATGGTGTTTCGGATCATTGGGATTGTGTTTGCCCTGCTCTATCGAAAATTTTCTGGACCAATCGCCGCCCGAAAAAAATTCCCATCCGAATGGTTCCAGGCACGGACGAAGATTTTTAAGAAGCGTGCTTCTTCCTGCTCCCGGACGCCCGGAAATTGCGACACTGGCATACTTTAACCCCGGCGTCTCTTTCGGTTGATCCATACACGTATTATAGAAGCCAAGTGGATTGAGTCAAGTGATGTGATTGACAAAATACCGAAATCAGTTAGATACTCTCTGTATGAAAATCCAATACCTCCCGGTTACCTGGAAAGACTACCACGTGTTATGCCAAAAAATCGCAGCGGCCATCCTGAATCATGAAAAACGGCCTTTTGACGAAATTGTGGCAATCGGCCGCGGAGGATTAAATGTCGGGCTTATTATGTCTGATTTTTTGCGCATTCCTCTTTCTTCCATCACGATCCAAAGCTACACAGACATCAAAAAGCATGGGGTCATGACGATCACGGAAAAACTCGGAAAAAGTATTGAGGGCTCGCACATTCTCCTGGTTGATGACAACGCCGACAGCGGAAAAACATTTATCCGCGCAATTGAATATCTCAAAACATTTCATCCGGCATCCATTACCACTGCATCATTATTTTACAAACCATGGAGCACCTATCAACCTGATTATTTCGCAAAACGAACCACACGATGGATACTGTTCCCCCATGAGGTCACTGAGTGGATCTATACATTTACTCAAAAAATGGAAAAGGAGGGAAAATCAAAAGCGGACATCCAGACATTTCTCGAATCGTTAGGATATTCAGATTCTCAAATTAAATTCGTCCGCAGGCATCACCTGAAATAATTAGTACCGTAGGTTTATAATACACACAATGCAACATCCGGATAAACTCAAAGCCCCGTTCGATATACTAACCACTGCCTACGTCGACCAGCTTTCCCCAAAAGATGCAGAAACAGTCGCAATACACTTGTTGGCAGACAGCGCCCGCATGAAAGAACACGGGACTATTCTTTCCTGGAGTGAATTCAACGAAAATCCGGACCCGCTCGTAAACCGTCTGCTGGCAAAAATAATTGTCGGTCAATTCGATAGAACGCGTTTCCAGCAACAAGATGCTGATACTGTTGCCGTGCTGTCTATAGAAAATTCTGCGGCATACCTTGCCCTAGAGGTCGCAACCGAGGTGGCACGAAGCTTCCACTTTTCCAAACCCCCCAGAATCATCCGGGCGAGAAAACTCCCCCACGGTGAATCTCCTTCCCCCGCCATGAGCCAGCGTAAACTCGCCGTCCGGGTAACGCCGATTACATCAGGCGGGGAAACCCGCACATTGGTCGCATCTTTGCCTGACGATGACACGTCACTACAGCACGTCAAAACAATTATTGTCGTTGATGATTTTAAAGCAACACAAAGTACATTAAACGGCGGCGTTCAACTCGCCATCAATCTGTTTCGTCAGTTCCATCCGGAAAAGGAACTATTCATTATACCCACAGCAGGACTGGGGAAACCCGAACAAGTGAAATATGAGGGGGTACGTTCGGGTCACGCGGAAATATGCGATAGCATTACCGCACTTGATGTGCATTTCGGAGCTGACCGGGAAACCGGGGGCGCGTATATTCAGGCAAACGGATTCGGCAAACTACCGATGCGCCGGGCCAAAGCTTCGGATTTCAACGGACACGATGCATAGTACACTATGATTCTTATCGTTGATTTCGGTTCTCAGACCTGCCACCTCATCGGCAGACGCATCCGCGAATGCGGAGTGGCGGTCACGATAGTACCTCCCGAAGATGCATTCAAACAAATCAATAAAATTCAACCGGACGGAATTATCTTTTCCGGCGGACCGGCATTTGTGCATGACAACAATTCTCCGACGGTTAACCCCAAAATATTCTCCCTCGGTATCCCCATCCTGGCAATTTGTTACGGTCATCAACTCACGGCTCACCTCCTCGGTGGCAAAGTCAAACCGGGCAAAACAAAAGAATATGGCCCCGCAGTGATTGAAATAAACGGTGCCTCAAAGTTATTCGCGCACATTATCGACAATCATTTCACCGTATGGATGAGCCACGGAGATACGGTGACTGTCCCACCTCCGGGATTTACCAGCCCGGCACAAACAAAAACAGCACCGGTTGCCCTCATGCAGAACGAAGCGAAAAAAATTTACAGCATCCAGTTTCACCCGGAGGTCAAACACACCAAATACGGGGCGCTAATACTTCGGAACTTTCTCAAAGAGATCTGCCATCTCCCTATCAAACGAACGATACTTAATCCCAGAACATTTATCCAATCCGCAAAAGACGTCATTGGAAATCGTGATGAGGCCATCATCGCCGTATCCGGCGGGGTCGATTCTACTGTTGCCGCTGCCATCCTTTCGCGTGCCATCGGCAACCGGCTTATACCCATATACATAGATAACGGACTCATGCGCTACGGCAACACAGAAACAATCACACAATTATTTCATACCCTTCTTCGTATTCCGCTAAAAATTATTGACGCCAAAAAAATGTTCCTTGACGCCCTTCGCGGGGTTACTGACCCGGAAATGAAACGAAAAATAATCGGCAGATTGTACATCGAATGCTTTGAAAAAGAAGCAAAACGCCACACCAAAGCAAAATTCCTCATCCAAGGCACCATCTACTCCGATGTCATAGAATCCAAGGGCACGAAACACGCGGACAAAATCAAAAGCCACCACAACGTCGGCGGGCTACCGGATAGTATGAACCTCACGCTCTATGAGCCGCTTCGGTCATTATATAAAGATGAGGTGCGGCAACTGGGTATAAAATTACACCTCCCGAAACATGTCGTCATGCAGCAGCCGTTTCCCGGTCCGGGACAGGCCATCCGCATCATCGGTGAGGTAACCCAAGAACGACTCATGCGACAACATCATGCAGACAGAATTGTCATGGAAGAAATGCACCGCTCCGGTTGGTATCACAAAGTATTCCAGTCATTTCCGGTATTAACGGACACCAAAAGCACGGCAGTCAAAGGCGACGGCAGATTTTATGGAGAAGTCGTCGCCCTTCGGGTATACGGATCGATAGATATTATGACCGCATCCTGGAGCCGGTTGCCCTACACACTGCTCCAGACGATATCGAGCCGCATCGTCAACGAAGTACCGGGAATCTCCCGCGTCGTCTACGACATCACCACGAAACCTCCGGCAACCATGGAATGGGAATGAGAGGACTCCACCTACTCACCGCATTACTTCGCGACACTTCCGCTCACCCCGTCAAACCGACCGACTACCCGGGGAAATTTAATTTCTTCGCGGCGATCTTTTGGCCATAGAGATGAGTTCCTTTCTCTTCTATAACCCAGTAAACAGAAGTGGATAGCCTCTTGTCAAGTCAACATACCACAATACAGCAGTTATTGGGGCTTGTTGAGAATAATAGGGCGCAACCTGCTGACTGCTTCCAGGCTATATCGCACTCCCTGGACGCCCACGCCGGAATGTTTCACGCCCAGGAACGGGAAATGGTCAGGACCCCGTTGCGGACTGCCGTTAATCTGCACCGACCCTACATTCAATTTCTTGCCAAACACCAGCCCGCTCCCTTCATCCTTGGTAAACACGCTTGCCTGTAAACCGTAAGGAGAACGATTGATGATGTCAACCGCTTCATCAAATGATTGGATATCGACAAAGCTGATTACCGGCCCAAATGTTTCTTTGGCTATTATCGGCATGGTCGGAATGACGCCGGTAAGCACCGTCGGTTCGATCATCGCACCTGTTCGTTTCCCGCCGGTCATGAGTTTTGCTCCGTTTTTAACCGATGATACGATCGCTTCTTCAATTCGTTTTGCAGCATCTTGGGAAATCACTGGACCGACTAGCTTGGTCTCCGGACTCCGAGGATCACCGGCGTTTACCATCTCCGGCATGGTTTTTACCACCAATGTCACAAGCTGTTCACGTATCGCGGGGGTCGTCAGCACATATTTAATGCCGGTACATCGCTGCCCGCTGTAGGCAAACGCGCCTTTTATGATCTCGCGTGCAGCCACTCCCATATCGGCGTCCGGCATGACGACCACCGGATTATTCCCGCCGCATTCAAAAAGCAACGGCTTCATGCCGGTCTTGCCGGCAATAGCTATCCCCGTATCGGAGGAGCCGGTAAATGCGACCATCGAGACAAGCGGATGAGATACGACATAATCACCAATCACTTCCCCGGAGCCGGTAACTGTCGCAATCACTCCGGCAGGAACACCGGCTTTTTGGAAAATACGGACCAGGTGTGAGGCCGATATCCCGCCCTGAGTCGGAGGTTTGACCACCACACTGTTGCCCATAAGGAGTGCCGGAACAATTTTACTTGCCGTTAAATTCACCGGGTAATTAAATGGCGCTATAGCAAGCACCGTGCCATACGCTACCCGCTCGATCATGGCAATCCTCCCCTTTTCAAATCCGGGGAAGTTATCACTGTCCAGGGTCATTCCCTGTATGGACTGCACTTCATCGGCGAAATAATCGATAAGGTCGGCCGTCCGTACAATTTCCCCTTTGGCTTCATCAGCGGATTTTCCGACTTCACGGACAAGAAGCGCGATAAGATAGTCCTGGTAATGCCTGATCCAATCCGCTGCCAAATGCACGATACCGACGCGTTTATTAAGCGGCGTTGCTTCCCAAGCCGACTGTGCAATGGAAGCCGAAGACAAAACCGAATCAATTTCTTCATGGGTCACCTGGGGAAGCGTGCCTACCTCGGTACCGTCTATAGGAGAAATGACCGGAACAGTTTTTCCTGAGGCACTTGCCTTCCAACCGGATCCGTCAAAAAAGAAAAAATTTGGAGGAGTAGCTCCGTCACATATCTCAGAGAAAAAATCGGCAGGCATAGCATCAGTATAAAGAGTGCTCTATGAAGTAGCAACCCGTTTAATAATCACTGCCGTCATGTTTTCCGTCGATCCATTACGCTCTGCGCTGGCAAGCACTGACTCGACGGCTCGGGTCGCATCTTCAACACTATCACCCGCTAATCCCATACCGGATTGGATATCCGACGGCGTCAAATAATTCCCGCATCCAAGGGAGGTGATAAGTAATACGTCGTCGTCGGACAGAGGTCCGGTGACATAATCCGGAATCAAACCGAGCCGCATTACCCCAAGTGTTGTACGTTTCTCCGTTTCAAATGGATCGCTGTCACGGGTAAGCTTGGTAATACTGCCACTACTTTGGAGCCAGACGCACGTTTCCCCGGCATACCCTAACCAATACGTTTTGGATCCAATCATACATACGGTGAGCGTCGTTTCAAGCCCTGCTTCGAACCCATGCTCCCGCCGCTTTTGCCAGACCGACAAATTTGTCGAACGGAATATCCGTTTCATAAATAATTTTTTGTCGAGCCAATAGTACCGGTGCTGACGGATGTGCTTATATCCCCAAATAGCCGTCTCACAAGCAAGACGCGCAGCGACATCCCCATGAGGCATCGTCCCAACGCCGTCGGCGAGCACAAAACACTCGTCATTAAAATTCATGAAAAAATCTTCCTGAGTCGTACAGTTCCCGGGACGTTGGCTGGCTGCAAACACCAACGATTCGCGCGTAGGTTCCCGCCGGAGTGCGTAAGGATTAGGAAGCCTCATAAAACCGTTTCTCCACTTCCTCCCAATGAACAACGTTCCACCATTGTTTTATATACTCTGCCCGAAGGTTCTGATATTTGAGATAATACGCATGTTCCCACACGTCCAAACCAAGAATGGGGGTTAAGCCATCCATGAGCGGACTATCCTGATTCGGGGTATCCGAAATCACCAACGTACCGTTATCAACACTGAGCCATACCCACCCGCTGCCGAACCGGCCGAGTCCCGCTGCCGAGAACTTCTCTTGAAATGTTACAAATGATCCAAAGGCGCTATCTATAGTCTTCGCTAGTTCTCCGGAGGGTTTACCCTGAGGAGCGCCAGCGACGAAGGGCGCCATCTCCAACCAAAACATGCTGTGATTTGCGTGCCCGCCGCCGTTATTTCTTACTTTTGTCCGGATGGATTCCGGAACTTGGGACAGATCAGTAATGAGTTTTTCGACGGGCATTGCAAGAAGCGCTTCTTGGCCCGAAAGTGCATCATTAAGGTTTTTGACGTATGCCGCATGATGTTTATCATGATGAATCTGCATCGTGCGTTCATCTATATATGGCTCAAGGGCATTATAGGCATAGGGCAACTCAGGAAGAGTAAACATAGTTGGTACCTCCGTACTTCATTATTATATAATGTCTCCATGGTGATTCCTAGGGCGCAACCGAAAAAAATTACGAAATGGCTGCTCAAACGGCGCAAGCTCATTTTTTGGGTATTCCCGGCTCTCCTTATCGGCACATTTTACTGGCTTATTCTGCGGGATCTTCCCTCGCCTGCACGACTCGCCCGATATGATGTACCCGTTGCCACCAAAATATATGACCGCAACGGGATCCTGTTGTTTGATGTGTTTGTCGGCCAAAACCGCTCGCCGGTGCCGCTTTCTGATATACCAAAAGTTGTCCGTGAGGCAACCATTGCCATAGAAGACAAAAATTTCTATAAACACTCCGGTATCAATCCGGTCGGGGGCATCGTGCGGGCGCTCTATGCATCAATACTGAACAAAAAACTCCAGGGAGGATCCACCATTACCCAACAATTAGTCAAATCTGCTCTCCTCACCCCAGAGCGGACACTAACGAGAAAAATAAAGGAATTTCTGCTCGCACCTACCGTAGAACTGCTCTACTCGAAAGATAAAATATTAGAGCTGTACCTGAATACCGTGCCGTACGGAGGGACCGCATGGGGAATAGAAACGGCCGCGGAAAAATATTTCGGCAAATCCATCAATGATGTAACCCTTGCAGAAGCTACTATTCTTGCCGGCCTCCCGCAGGCTCCGACTCTCTATTCACCCTACGGAGCACACCCGGAACTAGCAAAAGAACGGCAAGTCGAAGTACTCCGCCGCATGACAGAGGACGGATATATCACCAGACAACAAGCGGAGGCAGCAGCAAACGAACCCATAGAATACAAACAGGAAACCGGCATACAAGCCCCCCATTTTGTGATGTATGTGAAAGAACAGCTTGTGCAAAAATACGGAGAAAGTCTGGTCGAACGCGGCGGGCTCAAGGTAACGACGACGCTCAATCTTGATTTCCAAAATTATGCGCAAGCAACCGTAGCGGCCGAAGTTACCAAACTTAAAAATGTGCGGGTGGGAAACGGGGCGGCACTGGTTACCAAACCTTCAACAGGGGAAATTCTTGCGATGGTCGGATCCGTCGATTATTTTGCATCTCCCTCCGGATCATTTAACGTCACCACGGCGCTCCGACAACCCGGATCCTCTATCAAACCGATAAACTACGCCATAGGTATAGAAAAACATATTGTAACCCCTGCCACGATGTTCCTCGACATTCCGACGTGTTTTACCAGCGTCGCCGGACAACCGACGTATTGCCCGCGAAACTATGACGGTAAATTCCGGGGCCCGGTGCAACTGAGGTTCGCTCTCGGTAACTCGCTCAATATTCCCGCGGTCAAAATGTTGTATTTGAATACCGTTACCGATATGGTGGCTTCTTCGGCTGCATTTGGCCTCGATACGCTCAAAGATCCGTCCCACTATGGACTCTCGCTCACGCTGGGTGGCGGAGAAGTCCGTATGACCGACATGGTAGAAGCATTTTCCGTGTTTGCCAACGCCGGTATCCGGCATGATCTGGTGAGCATTCTCAAAGTCGTTGATAAAAACGGAACTATTCTTGAGGAATATAAAGATCCAAACCTCAACAAAGACATCCCGTCGCAATTGTTATTGACCGGCCCCCGGGTCGTAAGCGCGGAAACGGCATTCCTTATTTCTCATATCCTGCTGGATAATAACGCCCGGATGGAAGCGTTTGGGCCCAGCTCTTCGCTGGTCGTACCGGGTCACGCCGTTTCGGTCAAAACCGGAACGACCAATGATCTTCGGGACAACTGGACGATCGGGTACACACCGCAATATCTGGTCGCCACCTGGGTAGGAAACAATGATAATACACCGATGAACAGTGCACTGGTTTCCGGAGTTACCGGAGCTGCTCCCATCTGGAATAAAATCATTAGACACGTGCTGGACGGAAAACCGGACATATGGCCGAAGCAGCCGGATGGGATCGTTGGCGCCCGGGTTTGCACGACCACAGGATTATTGCCGCCAAACCTGCCCGGATCCCAAGGACAGGAAAATGATTCCGGCAGTCAACCTGATGAAGCATTGGGGTGCCCGACAAGATTTGAATATATTATCAAAGGCACATCTGCCCGCAGCACAAGCTCGCGGCAAATGGTGGCAATAGACAAGGCGACCGGCGATCTGGCAACTCCGGATCAGACCGAAAATATCGAAATGCAGGAACATGACATTGCGTGGGACGGCATTACCCGTTGGTGCCTCGACTGCACGCATGCTGAGGGAAAAGCGGTCATGGTCAAATAGCCCCTTGTCGGCGAACCTCCCGACGTGATATAAAAAATGGCGCTATGACGCGCCATATAACACACCCAGCAAAAAAGCCACTCCTTTCCCCCATCACCCAGCTCGTTTTGTTTTGTATTCTTTCGCTTATTACTGTCGGCAACGGACTGCGCATCGTGTTTTCCGCACTCGTATGGATTGCAACAACACTCGTTGCCGTTACCAAAACGACCGCAGCCAAAACCACATATGCAGGCAGAAGCTGGCTGCAAAAAAAAATCGCCCCATCCCCCAAAGTCCGCAAACCCGGACGGCCAAAAAGGACACGCACCATTTCTCCCAAACTTTTCCTCTCATGGGCTGATAAACGGATTGCCAAATTTATCACGTCGGTGAGTTCTCGTGTTCCCGTAGTCCGATTGCCGCACATACAGTGGCCACGCCTATCCATGCGGGCGTTCACCGTACCGCGCTTCACCCTTCCCAAAATCTCCGTTCATATCCCTCCATTGCGCATGCCGGTGCCACCCCGACGAACCCGGGCAGTACCTGCGCCGGCAGTACAACACACTAATATTTCCCACATACGGTCATTTTTCATTGGCGTACTTCTGACTCTTGGTTTTATCTTTATACCGTATAACGCATGGCTGTTCCTCACCTCGCTGCCTAATCCCCAACTGCTCACGCAACGGGACCTTGAGGTAAGCACCAAAATTATGGACAGGAACGGCCAGCTGCTGTATGAAATCTATGTTGACCAAAACAGGACACCGGTCAAATTGGAAGATATACCGCTCGTCGTCAAACAGGCAACGATTGCGATAGAAGACCGCGACTTTTACCATCATCCGGGATTTTCCATACGCGGCATACTCCGGGCGATTTCTGAAATTACCATTCATAAACAAATCCAGGGCGGATCGACGATTACTCAGCAGCTTATCAAATCAGCGCTTTTGACACCCGAAGTGAGCGTCGTCCGGAAAACCAAAGAAATTATTCTGGCGTTCTGGGCGGAACGGCTATTTTCCAAAGACCAGATATTTGAAATGTACCTCAATCAGGTGCCATACGGCGGCACGGCGTGGGGCATCGAAGCTGCGGCGCAAACATACTTCCACAAGTCCGTTACCCAACTCACGCTGGCAGAAGCGGCACTGCTGGCGGGCCTTCCGGCTGCCCCCAGTGAATATTCTCCTTTTGGCAGCCATCCGGAAAAAGCGATCATCCGGCAAAAAGAAGTACTGGACCGTATGCAGACAAACGGGTATATAACTCCGGAGCAAAAACAGCAATCACTTCGTGCCCCGCTTGAATTCGCCCAACCCAGGATTGGCATCCGTGCTCCCCATTTTGTGATGTATATCAAAGATGTGCTGGAAAAAACGTACGGCCCGAGATTGGTTGAGCGCGGCGGTCTCCGGGTGATAACGTCACTGGATCTTGGCATACAGGAAAAAACGGAAGAAATCGTCAAAACTCATATCGATGCGCTGGCCAAACTGCAGGTAGGAAACGGAGCGGCCATCATCACGAACCCGCGAAGCGGAGACATCCTGGCCATGGTGGGAAGCCGTGATTATTTCGACGTTGCCCGCGACGGAAACGTAAATGTTACAACCGCTTCCCAGCAACCCGGATCTGCCATCAAAGTAGTAACCTACGCGGCCGCGATGGAAAATGGCATGAATGTTGCGACAATCATTAACGACGCCCCAATTGTGTACCAATATGCAGGAAGCCCTCCGTATGCGCCGGGCAATTATGACGGCACATTCCACGGGCCGGTCCCCTTGCGGTATGCGCTGGCCAATTCCTACAACATCCCGGCAGTGAAGACACTTGCTGCAATCGGCTTGCCGGCAATGATGGAAAAAGCGAAGCAAATGGGAATACATTCATGGGGCAACGATCCGAGCCGTTTCGGACTCTCGTTAACCCTTGGAGGAGCTGACGTTACCATGCTGGAAATGGCACAAGTATATGGAACGCTTGCCAACATGGGGAAACGTCAGGAGTTGCGGCCAATTCTGCAAGTTTCTGACTACACAGGAAAAATAATGGAAGATCATCAACCAAGCAAATCCGTGGATGCGCTCAAGCCCGAAGTTGCATGGATCATCTCTAACATACTCTCAGACAACACCGCCCGGCAATCCGCATTTGGCCCCAACTCCGCACTCGTCATCCCCGGAAAAACGGTGTCCGTCAAAACAGGAACAACCAATGAAAAACGGGACAATTGGACTGCCGGATATACCCCATCATTTGCTGCTGTTGTTTGGGTAGGCAACAATGATAACTCGCCGATGAATCCGTATCTCACATCAGGAATTACCGGCGCTGCGCCAATATGGCACGACATCATGGTAGAACTTCTCAAAGACAGAACAGACGAAATCCCTCTCAAGCCGGCAACCATCGTATCGTTACCGTGTTATTTCGGTAAGACCGAGTACTTTATCACGGGCACGGAACCGCCGGGCGGTCGCTGTGCCCCCATCCCGACACAAACCCCCTCACCCACACCAAGCCCATAAACATTCGTCTCATAGACGAGCACCCTGCCTTATTCCGTCACCACTACAAAACCCCCGTCTGTTGGCTTGACATGATTATGATATTTCCATGTTCCGACTTTCACGAATGTATATTCGTATGTGCCACCCTTTGAAACACTCGAGAGCTGATCAAACCCCGGGAGCAATTGATGCGTCGGATGCACTCCGGAAGCCGTCCACACGCTGCCGGAACTGTCATTCATAAAGGTAACCTTGGTACCTTTTTTTACCGTAATTTCCTGCGGCTGATACCCGGCATTGGTATACGTCACGACGACCTTTCCCGTCACTCCGCCTTTTTCGCTTCCCGCACCGGTAGATTCTTCACTGATCGTGACATCAGTGCCTGACGCTCCTGATGCGGCCGGGGTGATATTTTCCGTACCGATCTGCATACCCGGTCCTTTGGGGGTACCGCGGAATACAAACCATCCGACTAATCCTCCGACCACGACTACCATAAACCCTATCAATATTTTATTCATATATCTCTGTCACCTCCTTCACGGTGTTCACTATTCACTGTTAACTGTTAACGGTTAGTTGTTAATTGGTATCTTACGTATATCTGTCTGCTACTTTACTTGCAGCATAACTATCCGGTTTCATTTTGACGGTAAATCCGTTACCCCGTATCATGCCGATAATTTCCGAAATCATCTCGCGGGTCGGGCCGAACGCACCGATATCCACATGAATCTCGACATCATACTTCGTCACCCCGTCCTGATGGAGCAGTGCGACAACCTCCTCCGCCATGGCAAGAGACATGGTCGCCTCCTCATACATGCGCTGCCGCAATACATACGTCTTTTTATTCACTATGCGTTTCCAAAAATAAATACCCCCGTGTCCTTTGCGATGCACAACGATTGCGGTAACGAAATCAACGCCGGATCCGTTATGCGGCTGGGAATCGGTTCCCACCACCAGCTGATAGGTGGAAGCGGGATCTTTGGCAAGAAAATCAATAATGTGGCTTCGTATTTGATGCAGTTCTAACTCTCCATATGTGGGGCTTTGGAACATAGGTAGCGACATGGTAGCAAAAAGCGGGTACTGTGACAAATAACACAGCAAAACACAAAAAACCCAGCCTCTCCGAGAGAGGCTGGGTATAGTTTATTCTCTTACCAATGCTTTGTTACTCTCTTGGTCGCTCTTCGCGTGGTCGAGCTTCGTTGACAACGAGCGGTCGGCCGCTTACATCCTTGCCATTAAACATCTCGATCGCTTTTTTGCTCTCTTCATCGCTGGACATTTCAACAAATCCGAATCCGCGTGAGCGGCCGGAATATTTGTCGGAAATGACTTTTGCAGACACGACGGTGCCGGCTTGGGCAAATGTTTGCGCCAAGTCGTCATTGGTCATGTTGTAGGGTAAGTTCCCTACGAACAAATTGATAGCCATATTGGAATTCCTTTCCCCTTAGGTCTTGAAGGAGACGAAACATCGCCTAAGAGAAATCTACCTATTGGACTCTCTACAGATCTCGGACGTTGTCACCACTTTGTTCCCAGGACAACGAGCAGTATATCATACGAAGGCGTTTTTGACCATTTTGCGCCCGCTTATTCCAGGACTTCTTCTTCATCCACGACACGGTCATTTGCGCCACCACTGTTCACGGTGCTCCCTGCGGCTTGGGACGCTGTGGGCTTGAACGTAAATGATTGTATAACTCCATCGAATACGGACTGCCAATATGGCTCGTCGGTCAACTTCGCTTCTATGTACCACAGCACTCCGTCATATATAACACCGACAGAAACAATTTTTTCCGGGCTCGACACCAGTGTTTTTTGTGCAGATTGGCCGGCAAGCGAGGTGTCAAAAGAAATTGCAGACGCGGGGGCGGACGCTTTTTTACCCCACGACGCCGTATCCGTCACCCCGCTTGGGATATCCTTCACCCAAATGATCACATTGCCCGGATGTGCGCTGTCAGTCAATTCCACATGCGCATAATTCACGAGATCTTCATCATGCTTGTTTACCGTCAGTCCTTCAGGATACTGCATCGTAAAACCGGCCGGATCATCCCACATGAGGAGTTTAGGAGTCGGTACCGGGGTCACATCAGTGCCTGTCGGAGATGTAGTGACACCTGTTGTTTTGGAGTAATACAAATAGGCGCCTGCGCCAACCAACCCCAAAAGAAGGCCTCCAACAATAATAAGCACCAACGATTTTTTCATCATGTCGAGTGTATCATGACGAATACATTCTTGCTATAATCTTCTCATGAGACTTACTATCGCTCTTGCCCTTTTCCTCACGGCATTTGCCTTAACTCCGTCAGTATTTGCAGCGAGAGCCAGAGTGCGTTCCGCCGTATCAAAAAGCACCGGGTCCGCTGCCACCGGTTATTCCAAAGCGAAACTTTCCAGAAACACCAACAGCGTGGTTATCACGTTTCTCAACTTAGGGAATGTCTCACTTGTTACCTACACCCTTTCCTATAAGGCAAACGGGATTGAACAGGGTGCAATGGGCTCTCTCGTCCCTTCGGGATCATCTGCTGATTCCCGTGATCTCTATTTCGGGACATGCAGTCACGCCGTGTGCACGCCGCACCGGGGCATCCAAAACGCATCGCTACTGGTCGAAACCAAACTTACATCGGGCAAAATCAATGTCAAACGGTACCGGATAAAAATATAAACAGCACCTCAGCCCGTGCTATACTTTTTCCTGCAATGCGCGTGCTACGAACTCATTGGGTCTTGCTCTCCGTCACGTGTATCGGAGTGTTCCTGCGGTTTACGAACCTCAATTGGGATCTCGGCTCCAGACTGCACCCCGACGAAGCGCTGATCGTCAACGGCTCGCTCGCGATTACATTTTTTTCACAGCTGTCACCCGGATTCCATGACTATAACGGACTATCGGTGTATCTTTTGAAAGCCGCTTCGCTTATTGCCTCGTTCCTTTTCCAAAATCCGTATTGGTCGGTAACCCCAGAAGGGGTCACGATTGTCGGAAGGCACGTATCTGCTCTCCTTTCTTCGCTGTCTATCCCGCTTCTGTATATATTGGGGAAACAGTTGTGGAAAAAAGAAGCCGGAATTATTGCCGCCATTCTCTTTGCTTTTACGCCACTGATCATCCAACTTTCGCACTTTTACACGACGGAGAGTATACTCATTTTTCTTGAGCTCTTGCTGCTCTATGCAATACTTCGGTATGCCGGGACCCCGGATATATACTCACTGGTACGCATGAGTATCCCGGTAGGATTGTTGTTAGCAACCAAAAATACTGCCTATTTGTTTGTTCCTATTCCCATCGCCGCGATTATATTGAGCGACCAGCAGGCGTACGGCAAAGTGCGTGCGCTCGCGTTCTTCCTTATCGTAAGCATCACAACATTTTTTACAGCATCCCCCTACTCATTCATCGATCTAACCGGGTACCTGCTCCGTTCCCGGTATCTCACTGATGTCGTGTCAGGCCGGCTCCTCATGGACTGGACGATGCAGTTTCAGGATACCACGGGATTGTTCTGGATTCTCAATCTTCTCTTTGCATTCGGTCCGCTGTCGATACTCGGGCCCATCGGCATTGTTGGATTCTTGTCCAACAACTACAAAACATGGAAAAAACCGTTGTATGTAATCGCTATGTGGTGTATTGGATTCCTGATATTTCTTGCATGTACCTACCTTAAATTCACCCGGTACTCCGCCCCGTTGATTCCATTTTTTGCACTCTTTGCCGCAAAGTTCCTCAGGGATATACCAAAAACTGGTATCGGAAAAATTCTGCTCTATGGCGCAATCGGATCTCAATTGCTATCCGGTCTTATGTTTTTTTCGGTCTACACAACTGACCATACCGCACGTACTGCGGCTGATTGGATTGGCGTGCATATCCCTCCTGCTTCCGTCATTTTGGTAGAAGAGTGGAATAGTATTATCCGCTTTTACCATCCGGCATTAGCAAATAAAAATTATCGTCTTATTTCTTTCAACTTTTATGCAATAGATGACGAAACAAAAATCCAAAACCTGAAAGACACATTAGCTCAAACAAAATATATACTCCTCGAGAGCCCCAAGGTAAAAAATACCGTGACCCGGCTTCGATCGCGCTACCCGCACTCAAAAAAGTTTTACGAGGATTTGGAAAACGGCAAACTCGGCTTTACAAAAGTAGCGACATTTACTTCCTATCCCCGTTTTGGGCCATTCATTAGTAATGATGATTCAGCGGAAGAAACGTTTACTGTCTTTGATCACCCAACGATCACCATTTATCGCAACAATCTCAAGTAGAGAAGACTGGCAGACATATTGTGCTGCAAAAAATCTATTCTCGTCGTTTCACATCCAACTTGCGAACATACGGCACCGCGTACCAAATCATTGCCTGACGCATACTTGCCATTCGGACTATCAAGTTCATACATAAGTAAAAAATTCAGCATGTTTTGCACATGACGCGTGAGCGTGCGGTGCAGCATGATGTCCTTGTCCTTTGCAATCCATGCTATATGGTCAACGCCCTCCAAAAAAACCGACGCACCGGGGGTTATGACATCTTCGGACGTATGTGCCAAATACTGTTCATATGCGCTTCCCCTGGCCCCCATATATTTATCCGCATATCCTTTCAGGAATTCCCAATATGCTTCATTCGCATCGATGACATATAAATGCGCAAACCCAGCCATTCCCCAACTGAAGAAGGATGAGTTGAAGCCTTGTGTGCCGTAGTGATCTATAGCATATGCTGCCATGCGTTTGACCGAGATAAGATAGGGTTCTTTTTGCGTCACGTTGTAACTCCGGATCAATGCATACATCGTCTCGCCATTGTTGTAATCCGATTCAACCGGTTTGGGAACATACTCATTGATATATGCGCCGCTTGCCTCTTGAGTGGAGACAAGGTAATTAGAAAGCCGCACAAGATACTCCAAATTTTCGGTCGTTTTATGCTGAGCATCCGCTTCCAGATACTCGACGAGCGCAAGAACAAGCAGTGCGGTCGTGTTGGTCTGCGTTTCTTCGTTATACGTTATGGCGTTTGTCTCGGCACTGGGGGTTGCCGTCAGAGTACGAAAATACCCGAACCCTTTTTCGAGTGTTTGCGCAATTGCAGGATCCTTGGTATAGCTATAGAGTTGCGCCAATCCGTACAGCGCCCCGGCTTGGCGGACGATATTATTTCCCTCTTTCACTTCTCCGGTTGCAGCGTACCGTTCATACACAAAATCCCCCGCGGTCGTTTGGTTTCTGACAAACCAATCGCCCTGCCGCGTAATACTCCCGATGATTTTTTGTTCGAAACTCTCCTTTGGCAAAACGCGGATAAGGTGAAGCACCGCCCAAGCGGAAAAAATTGAGACGATAATAATACCGACCGACCAAATAACCTGCAAACGGTCGAGCCTACCCACGCGATTCTTTTTCATGAATGCATTCTCATTATACCGATTTTCCTGTCTTGAGCATCAGCTCCATACTGTGTCATGATACATATATGTACGTACCTCCTCCGATACTCCTTGTTATCGCAATCGCTCTTTCGTATTTGATCAGTGTGCAATTTCCCATCCTGCAATTTACGGACGTTTCCATAAGCTTCGCAGGAATAATATTCATTACCGTAGGGATCAGTCTGTTCCTGTGGGCCATCAAGCTGCTACGGAAACACCGGACAACGCTTCGGCCGCACGGGAAGCCCTCGAAGCTGGTGACCTACGGCCCGTACCGGTTCAGCAGAAATCCTATCTATCTCGGATTTCTGATGATTTCTATCGGAACCGTACTGCTGTTTGCCAATGTGCTCGCATTTGTGGGGCCCATCATATTCTTTGTATTCATCAGTACCTTTGTGATTCCGATGGAGGAAAGTATGCTGACGAAAGTGTTCGGAAAATCCTACA
>JBBTWM010000025.1:0-11792 GCA_038062795.1 Patescibacteria group bacterium
ATGCATGGATCCCAAATCAAGCGTATCACCGGGAACCGGAACCCGACCAAGACGGTGCATCACAAACCCTCCTATGGTGTGGAATTGACCAGATTTTTCATCTGGTAATTTTTGCGCCTGAAATTGCTCTTTAAACTCATCAATCATCACTAAACCGTTCACCAACCAACTACCGTCATTCCGCTGAATAAAGGCTTTTTCTTCTATTTCATCTATCGTAGGAATATCGCCAACCAGGGCTTCAAGAATATCGGTGATGGAAATGAGCCCAGTAATGTTTCCGTATTCATCTACGGCCAGTGCCACATGAATACCCGATTTTTTAAATAGCTCCAGTACTTTCAACGCGTTCATACTCTCCGGCAAAAAAATCGGCTTATGCATGAGAGTGTGGACGTCAAAGGAATTAGATTCAAGAAAATGAGTGAGCAACTCTTTTGTGCGAACCACACCTATTACTTTGTCCAGTTTTCCTCTGCATACCGGCAAGTAAGAGTAGGAGCTATGGGATAATTTTTTCCGTAATCCTGCATCGCTGTCCTCCGCATCCAGCCACGCAATTTTTTTACGCGAGGTCATAAGCATATCTACCCGTTGATCCGCGAGTCGAAACGTGCGCTCAACGATATCCCGCTCGGCAAGGTTAAATATTCCAACCCTTGCGCCTTCTTTAATAAGCATTTTCACTTCTTCTTCGGTGATTGGCATCTCTACTGCCGCTTTAACACCCAACACGCGAAGAATCCAATCAGTAGTTGTACTCAACACGTCAACGAGCGGTTTACTTAAAAAAGACAACGTCTGAGTAGGCATCGCCACTAACGCCGCAATCTTTTCCGGGTTAGTGAGTGCAATACGTTTGGGAACCAACTCTCCGATAACGAGAGAAAGATATGTGATAACTGATACAACTATAAACAAAGCAATAGTGTCGCTATACTGACCAACAACCGGAACCTGCTCAAACACCCCGGAGACTGGTTGAGCAAAAAATTTGCTTCCAAAAGCCCCTGCAAAAATACCCACAAATGTAATCCCTATCTGTACAGTCGAAAGAAATCGGTTAGGGTTATTGGCTAATTCAAGCGCCTTCTTGGCCCGCAGGTCTCCTTCGTTAGCCATGTGCTGTAATTTGGATTTGCGTGCAGATACAATGGCAATTTCTGCCATCGCGAACAAACCATTTACGATAATCAACAAAAGAATTATCAACAGATCCATAGAGGGTAAACGCATTATACCAGCAATCTACATGCCAGTACGGACTACGCGAAACGCGTATGATAATCACCAATATTGTATTGGGCTCTAGTCCCGTCCCTTGTCAGCCTCAAGCTAAATTTTGTTTTGATCTTCTCTCCTTCACGAGTTAATTTGCGGACTGCGTCCGTGCTCCGACGCTGAAGCTATGGCGCAAGAATCCGTAGCTCGCTTCGGCGAGCGAAGGCGGAAGGGGCGGGATTCGAACCCGCGATCAGCTTGCGCCGATACATCTTCTCCAAAGATGCGCACTAGACCAACTATGCGACCCTTCCGTGATTAATGTTAGCTAATCCAGCTTCTTTCCAAACTCCATCAATCAATTTTTGTAATTTTAGAAAATCCACTTTATTGCTATACCTAATTTTAAACGTGCCTAACGGATTTGGCTTATACTTACTATTTTTTTGCGTCAACGATATGACCTGTTGAAATTGAACTTTTGGGATACCCGAAACTCTAGACCAGTAACTGATCAATTTTTCTTTATCATGATCTGGATATAAAAATAATTGCCCACGGATTCTTTTCCAATCAATTTCAAATATTTCTTTTAAAAACTTCGAAAACAAACCAATGGTCTCAGGCCGCGAGTTCGTTAATTCAATTGAATAAATATACCGGTTATTAAACCGATGATCTCGACGAACTTTAGTACCCTCACAGGCATAAATCATTGCGCCGGCAACTATCAGATATTTCTTCGTCATACTCGCTATTATAGCGAGTTTATCGTTCTCATTCAATGACAACTCTGACTACAACAGAAATTCCGGCTTATATAAATATATTATATCATCTTTTGAGCTGTTCCTGGTGCTATAATGCGTATATGACAGTGCGTCACAAAGCGCTACTCGCAATACTCATTTCCGCAATTCTCTGGGCGAGCGCGGGGTCAGTTTCCAAACTGTTGTTTATGGAAACATCTCCGTTTGTCGCCGCCAGTCACCGATTTATCCTGGCATCGCTCATCATTCTCCCCTTTTTCCTCCGGGTAAAAAAGCCAAAAGGCTTCTTTCTTTCCCTCCTGCCGCTCGGCGTATTTAATGCAGGTAATATTCTGTTTTACTACACGGGACTCTCCCTTACCACGGCAAATACCGGAAGTATACTGGGAACGGCTATACCCATTACCGTCGCGCTTTTTTCCCCGTTTTTTATAAAAGAACCCATCGAAAAAAATAAATTGGCAGGAATCCTTATCGGACTTATCGGCGCACTCTGCATCGTGTTGCTTCCGATGATCGAAAAAGGAGGAGTTGCATCAGGAAACATTCTCGGTAATCTGCTGATGGTAGGCAGTTTACTTTGTTGGACGTTTTATATTATCTTTTCCCGGCGTATTCTTTTACATGGTGATTTCTCGCCCGTACTCTCAACATCCGTTAATATATTCGTGGTCACCGTTGCCGCAACATTAGCTTCCTTTATCACCGGGCAAACACTCATAACTCCGGCACTTTTCATTCCGTCGTATGCAGGGGTCCTGCTCTATGCTACAATCGGCATCACCATCACGACATTTTTTCTTTTCCAATGGGGGGTCCAGCATGTATCTGCCTCAACCGCATCGCTCAAAGAATATATTCAACTTATTGTAGGGGTTGCCATTAATGCGCTGGTACTCGGGGAACGACTCTCTACGACATACGTACTCGGATCAGCATTAATAATAATCGGCGTGTTATTTGCCACCCGGCAACATCTGACGAAAAAATCTGCGTCAGCGCTTTTTGGACAAGGGGAATAGTGTTATTTGGCAAACTCTTCGTGGATCGCTTCTCGGATGTCTTTCCACCAATCCTGTGAATCTGTTGAGGCCAGCGCGGTCATGAGTTCTACGGATTCCGGCAGACGGACGCGGAGAGAATTGGCGTCCATCCATTCTTTCGCATGGGTGTTGCCCCGTTCCATCAAAATTTTACACTCCACGCCGAATGCAATCACATTTGCCTCGTACACTACTAACGCTTCAAGGGATTGTTTCGCTTCATACTCATTAAGAAGGATCAGTAATTCATCGTCAATACCGGCAAATATATCGATATTTGCTTTATCTTCATGCCGGGTCATATAGAGTTTGGCCACTTTATCCATCTCGCCCGTTCTTCCTTCATGGAAATCATGAAAGATACTCATGACAAGGATTTTTTCCATGGAGACTCCCCGGTCTTTTTTGTTCTGGGCATTTATCTGCCGGGCGAGAAGATACGCGATAACCGCAGTCATAAACGAATGTTCGCCGACACCCTCCTCGTTATCACCCAATCGTTGCCAACCGGTCCGGAGCATCCGCTTCACGTTCGCCGCTTCATAGATAAGATTGGTCAGTCGTTTTTGATCTCTCATACACGTATTATACCAGATTTATTGATATAGTTTGATATAATATACTTCACCATGCCCGCCTCACTACTACTTATACGACACGGCGCAGTAGATTCTCCTATCGGACCGGAAGGACCTCTCATCTATGGCCCAGAGCAACCACTCAATATACAAGGACAACACCAAATAATTCGATTGGGTCAGAATCTAAAAGATAGTGGTGTCGTGCCTGACGTTATCTATACAAGCCCATTTATAAGAGCAATCCAGTCGGCCGAGCTACTTCGGGAAACATTCTCAAACAATCCTCCTGTAATCATTCGAGAGGCTTTACGGGGAAGTTATACGCCGCAGTGGAGTCTGCGTCCGGAATCAGAAGCAGAAGGAATACACGATCTCTTTGCCGACAATCCAAACCTGCCGGAGGTCCACGGAGAATCGATGAAAGATGCATATACTCGTATTATACGCGAATTCCAGACACTGAAAGCCTCGCATCCGGATCAAACGATTGCCCTCGTTACTCACTTTGAAATCATTGGCTTGCTTCGCCATTACATGAAAACACGAGATAGTAGTAACCCCTCTATGGAGGATGTGATAGAAAAAGGCGAAGGATTACTCTATCAATTTTCTCCGGAAGGAAACATATTGGAGGAACGAAAAATTTCGCCGGAACAACACTATGCCCACCCTGAACGACACTGACACATTCTTTAGTACACCTGGCGGGAGTCGAACCCACATCACAGCCTTCGGAGGGCCGCATTCTATCCATTGAACTACAGGTGCCGCATACTTATTATACCGCCGGCATCCCCCTCTCTGCTAGAATGGGATCAATACTATGCGCCGACTGGTCTTGTTCCTTGGTATATTACTTATTTCGTATCTCGGATTAGTGATATTCACCAATCGGGCATTACTTTTTTCCCGATTTGACCAAGTCTACTGGAAAGACAAGTACGAACAATCCCAATGGAAATTGCCTCTCTCGCAGCGCACCATCGGCGATGACGGGCTCTACCTTTATGAGGGCTACCGGCTTATCCACGGAGGCGACCCGACCAGTTCGAATGCCGAAATGCCGCCGCTTGGGAAATACTTAATCGGTGCGAGCATACTTGCGTTCGGAAGCGGGTATATATACGGATTGATGACGACACTCATGCTCATTGCCGGAACGTATATCCTGGCAAAATTGTTAGTGAAGCAAACGCTTCCGGCGCTACTCATTACCGTATTATTGGCTACGGATCCGCTGATTACCAATCAATATGCGCTCACCATGATGGATGCCCTTCAGGCATCTCTGCTTATCATGTTTCTCATAATCCTCTTTCACATCCTTACCCCGAAACAGAAATACAGCAAACACCTCGCCCTCCTAGCCGGCGTCATATTGGGGTTATTTTCAGAAACAAAACTGCCGGTTTTGACCCCGATTATCGCGCTAACCGGAATCTGGTATGTGTGGACGAAAACCAAAGCATTACCGCTTATCGCCATATTCCTCATCGGCGGATTAGCTGGATATCTCGCGCCTTATTGCGTCTACTTTGCCCACGGACATACGATCATCGATTGGCTCAAAATTCAAAAATGGATTATCTCTTTTTATACCCATAGCAATCTCACACCGACCTGGGGCAGTGTCGTTACCACGCTGCTTTTCGGAACATATCAGAATATTTTTTCACGGATGTGGGAAAAAGCAAACGAATGGAGCCCTTCGTGGGGATTGCTATTTTTCGCTTCGCTTTCGGCGTTGGGCATATGGCTCCGTACGCCAAAAAAAGATACACGGTGGGGGATCCTGTTTACGTTGTTGCTCGCAACCTTTGCGGCGTTGGGAGGCATCCCGTTTTGGACCCGGTATCTCGTCGTTTTGCTTCCGCTACTCTATATCGCCGGAAGTGTAGTTCTTTCCCGATTGCCGTTGCGGCTATCATTGGTACTATGGGCATCCCTTCTTATCATCAACGTGGCCTCTTCCGTTCCGATTCTCTTCTCCTCGCCGGCTGCAACAGCCAACCAGGTCATCTACAACATCGAACACCTGCAGTTTGCGGATCTGTATGAAGACACGACCGCATCGTTTCGGAAACACATTGACCGGGAAACGTTCCGGCGCTTCGGACTGACGACAATGGCAGGCGGAGAAATAGAGTTTATCGACATTACTCCAACCGGCCCAATGCTTACCGGCAGAACATCACCCCAAATCCTTACTATCACCGTAACCTACTACACCCGCCGGCTCGGACCATTTACCCGGCAGGGTACAATCCCATTCGTATTGGAGGACAACCGGTGGCGGATTCCCTGGGAATGGTCGTTTCTTCTCCCTGAGCTCACACAAGCGCGCACCCTGGAAACGCAGGTCATACCAGCCCGCCGGGGATCAATAGTGGCAAGCGACAAACAACCCCTCGCTGAGGATATTTCCGGGGTAATGGTATGGGTAACCCCGGGGAGTATCGACAAAACGAAGGAGGAATCACTGCTGTCACTTCTGGAAACAACGCTGGACGGACGCCAACCCAAAGTCGCAATCCATCAGAGAATTGTCGGTAATACGTTGTCTGACGCTCCCATACCAATTGGCGTTATACCCCATCCGAAAACAGATCCGAATATCATAGGGTTATCCGCGTATGCAGGTGTCACGTTTACCGACGCGTTCGCGAGAATAACCCATCCGAATAACCTTATCAAAATCGGAGACGTACAAAATACCGTCTATTCCGAATGCTGCTCGGTATTGTATACAACCACCAACTATGACGGGGTAACCGGACTAGAAAAAGCAAAAAATGAAATCCTCAAAGGGATAAACGGGGGCACTCTGATCCTGAAAGACTCCCAAGGACACACGATACAAACATTTTTGGAAAAAACAAAGCACGACGGCCAGAACGTACAGCTTTAGGTGAGCGGCATCTTCGACAAGTCCCCGTCGATCACAAAGGGCTGGATGGCATGCATCTCCGTTTTATAATCCATATCGGGAACCGGGTGAAGTAAATACACTTTTTTCCCCAGTCCGAATGCATACCCCATTTCCAAAAATGTATTTCCGCCGATATACCCGGGAATTCCCTTTTTTTCGTAATTGAGAATGAGGATCGCGTCTGCCTGTTCAATTTTGCGGAAATGTTCGCGGATAAAGTCGTACTCGATTTTGACCGTAATCCGCTCTTCATCGGTATCCATATATGACTCGTTTTTTTGAATATCATCAAGTTCTCCGGGAACAAAAATCCTACATCCCCGTGCCACAAGCTGATCGCGGACCGAAGCCATCTCCTTATGAAACTGCATGGAACCGCAAATGGTTATCGTCATATGGATCAATCAATAATACCTTGTCAGTGCGGAGGGTACAGGATTCGAACCTGTGCCTCCCTTACGGGAGAATAGTTTTCGAAACTATCGCCGTGAACCGCTTGGCTAACCCTCCGCACTGACGAGGTTTTTCCCGCAGAGCGGGATCCCGCTTCGCGGTGACGAGACCTGGCCGTTTAGCCGCCCCGCCTGCCTCGCGTTGCGAAGCATTGCGGGCAGGTCCGGCACCTTTCCTCTGGCTTTGCAATTATACTGCAAATTGCCCCTAGCGGGAAAAACCTATATACGCGTAAGGTCTCCGGATAGAACCACGGGATGCATTGCGGCAAGTTCCAACTCATAATCCATTCTGGGAATAGGATTAAGGAGATAGATCGTTTTACCAAGATAAAATGCGATCCCCATTTCCAGAAACGTATTTCCGCCGATATATCCAGCGATTTTGTGATGCTTTGGATTTACCACAAGGATCACGTCGGATTGCTCTATATTGCGGAAATGTTCGCGAATGAAGTCATATTTGGCCTCAGCCGCTAAACGCTCTGAAACTGTCCTGGGTTTTTGGAACCCTTCGCTTTCTATAAGCCGCAGACTTTTGGGTACTATCGTTTTATGCCCGAGCGTTTCTAACGCGCGCTGAATCCTACGCATGTCCCGGTGAAAAGAAAGGCTTCCGCAGATAGCTATCGTCATAACGAGTTTACACTGAGTGAGTCGAATGTGTACGCCCAACAGGAGTCGAACCTGTATCAGAAGCTCCGCAAGCTCCTATTCTATCCATTGAACTATGGGCGCAAATACTTTGGATATTGTACACCAAAACAGCCGGTGGTGACTAGGCTTGAGGCTTTTCCAGCGGGATTTTTTCAGAGATCCACCGGGCGGCATTATCCACCCAACTCCGGTCCGGCTCCTCCCGGTAGGGGATATGGCGGGCGATCATTTCCCGGATTTTTTCCTGCTTCTCACTTCCTAACAGGATCAGTATCCGCGGCGACATGAATGGCCGAAGCATGACCATGTGTTGTCCCCATTGCTCCTCAAACCAAAAATCTGCAAATTCTTCCCATCGGTAAAAATGCCCGGTGCTCTCGATACCGAGATTGGTAATGCGGTGATTTACATCCTCCGGAGGAACTGTCGCCAGGACATAAATTAGAAACACGATCGAAAGTACAGTAGCAATCAGCACAAATTCACGGACAAACACAAGAATAACGGACAGGAGAAATACGATGGCGAGAATGTTTACGAAAAATTCCCGGTCACGCTTCTTAAATAACCGTGACGGCGACGACCACGCCACATACACTTCTTCTTCCTTTGGCTCCTGTCGGGTAGTTGCCATATACTCTTTTATACCACATTCACATCTCTCTTCGCGAGGTGTTTACGGTACGATGCAACGTCCAGCTTGGTAATGATCGAAAGCGGTTTTGGAAGATTGTTAAGGCCAAACCAGCCGATCGCTTCGCATTTGTCCGGTTCTAAGATTTTTGGCTTCTGACCGCCCTTTATGTTGGCGATAAAACTAGTCGGCACCCAGTGCTGCTTTTCATGAGGGATCAGATGATCCTGCGCAGGGAATTGGTAGGTAAGAATGATATCCACACCGTATTCTTCTTTCGTTTCGCGCTTCACCGCCTCGGCAAGGGTCTCCCCGAAATGAACTTTTCCTCCGGGAATCTCCCAGCTACCCCGCTCATTAGTGGCATGAGCACCCCGCTTGGTCAGAAAAATCTCTCCCTTGTGATTGAGAATAAGCGCGCCGACCGAAACGCCGATGTAATCAATGCCTGGTTTCATATACTGCGGAGAACCATTTACAAAGTTATAACCTTCTTTAAAAAATCAACCGACCGACCCACGCAGGGACTTTAGCTTTCTCTACCAGATCATAGACAGGAGTGTATGGTTTGATATCCAAAATTGGGGTATCATTAAGAATGTCCAATCCACTCACTTTAACGATATTTCCTTTTCGCGAAAGCAGCTTCACGGTGGAAATCGCTATTCTGTTTGGCCGCTGAGGACACCGGCAGGCAAATATCCCCCCGTATGGCACATCCGTTCTTCCTTGCGGATGATGTTTGAGATGGCACTCCTTTTCCTGGCCCATCCAATAGACAATAATTACATGCGAATACCCTTCAATGCCATCAAGTCCCTTGGTATATCGTTTATCGAGAACTATTTCGGTAATAAGATCTTTCCAGCCAGTCAACGTCGGTTTCTTGGCGGTATTTTTTGCTTTTCCAATAGGAACGAGTTGAATTCTCCCTTTCTTATCCACACTATCCAGAAACGTACAAAATTCTACCTTAGTTTTTGTTACCTTTTTTGTTTGTTTTATCATAAGATTATTCCGTTTTTAGTTCGAACATGTTTTTCTAACACTCCGGATTGTCAGAATAACCCGATATTTATTTTGTACGTCTTAGCGGAGAACTATTTACAGTGTTATAACCTATTTTAAAACTACTGTGCTGCCTCCCGAGCAATTGAATTATAACCTAAGCGGTACAATGATATAATATTAGAGAGTATGTACAATTGGAACACGCCAAAAAAAAATATTGGCACATCAAAACAATCCATAATCTGGAAGCTCAATCAACAAATAAATTTCGGGCTCAACGGAAAAAAAATAAATTTGGGTCTTGTCCGTAAGTACTGGAATTCTCTTTCCTTGGATCCAAAACGCAAACAATACCTTCGCTATCTCCTATGGGGCAAACTATCCTAACCGCCATTCAACAAAAGGCCCTCGATAGTATTGCCTCTGATGCGGTTGTGAAAAAACATTTTTATCTATCTGGAGGTACTGCACTTGCCCAATATTATCTCCATCATAGACTTTCAGATGACTTAGATTTTTTTAGCGAAATTGAAATTGACATGACGTGGCTCAACACCCTTTCCGGAAAGATAAAATCTGCCATTGGCGCATCTAAAAAAGATATCCAACAGAGCTTCAACCGGAATCTTGTTTTTTTTACTATTGGAAAAATAATTTTAAAAACTGAATTTACGTATTTTCCGTTCACACAAGTCGAAAAACCCTTGATAGCCGGGAAACTCCACGTAGATTCGCTTCTGGACATTGCCGTTAACAAATTCTTTACCATCTATCAACAACCCGCAAGCCGCCACTTTATAGATCTGTATTGTATTCTTCAAGAATCGGAAATTCGATGGGAAAATATAGCAAAACTCGCCCGAATTAAATTTGATACGGTTATTGATCCGCTGCAATTAGGAAGCCAATTTATTACCGCAAAAAATATTGGGCAACTTCCGCACATGATTATTCCGGTAAAAGAAACTGCATGGAGGTCATTCTTTCTTGAAAAAGCGAGAAATCTAAAAAAAGAGATTAGTAAATAGTCTGAATTACGAAATGCACCTTTCAATATTTGGTAAGATAACTTCTGAACTTTCGCATTTTGTAACATAGGTAGTTTGGAGCATATTGACAGCCTGTTAATACTTCTGCATGCTGTGGATTACAATCGCTTCGCTTTTTTCCAGTGGGAGTCAAAGATTTTTTCAAATTCTGCGTGAATCGCTTTGTGAACAATCCGAACGGCATACCGCTTCGTTTTGTCTATCTCTTCATAGTACATGAGATATGAAATCGTATCGTCAACTAGAAGCAGATGGAACCCTACGGGTGTTCCAACGCGGACCGTGAGACCTTGCGTTTGCCAACTACGGATCGTCTCCTGATTTTCGGGGGTATATTCTTGGACAATAATATATACAGGCACTCCACGAGCAACAGCGTTGCGTTGTTCAAGGAGAAGCTCCTGTGAGACACCGATAGGAAGTCCAAGCACAATGAATTTAGCCCCTTTCGCAGCTATCTGGAGATCCTCGGCCACGCGGGCAAAAATAGGCTCTCTTCCCTCAAGAAACGCTATATGATACGCTTCTGAGCTTTCAACTGGTGCTCGATTGGGTAATCCGGAAAAAAGCATATTAAGCTGGCTTCTTTGGTGCGCCAGATACGAGTCCTGACCCTCAGAAACGGGAACCGCATGAAATACTGCAGGATGACGTGATACAGCCTCAATGAGGCCAACATCCAAAAGGTAGCGGGCGAGTCGGTACACGGCAGGAGGGAGAATTTTCAACTCTTTTGACATACGGTTTACATCCAAGTTACCCTGGGACAAAAGAATGTGATAAAGCTTTCTCGCCTGAGGTGAAATGCCCTTGGTATAGGAGTGTGCTATGCGTGTATTATAACACGTTTATGTTAAATATAGATAGACCGATATAATGGGCCGTAGAGGTGCAATATAAATATTAAAGAAATTGTTCGAAAAATTAAGGGAGTTGTTCAAGATCTCCAATATAAGGGTTTGTTGGGTGATCTTCATGATATTCCAAAATATACGTATGCGAGGCTTGATCCTATTAGTCAAAAGCTTGTCGACGAGCTGGCAGACAAGCTTAATAGTGGTACGCATACAACAGCAGATGTACGTGCTCTCCGGAGTCGGCGTCGAGAAAGGAAACGAGAAGGTAATGATGAAGGTATTGGACCATGGGCAACCCAAGTTTTTATGCGAGCAAGGGAGAAAAAGAAAGCTGCGGAAAAATGATTCTCACACACCTTCTCAACATAAAGGCCATATTACCGCAACGCAGAAGAAATTGTTTTTCTGGTGACAGTAGGATGTTCTATTTTCGTTGATCGAAATACCATTTCTGGTAAAAATGCGTGAAAAAATCGCTCAAGTCTACTTCTTTTATTTTTGAGTTTTAGATAGGATCTATAATTTCTAGCGAGCTGTTTAGTCATATTAGGTATTTTATCACGTTTACCTTACGTAGGTTCTAATCCC